>JAAWNY010000061.1 GCA_022799175.1 Lachnospiraceae bacterium
CCAATGTCATTTAGATAAGGAAACGAGAAGCATAAGCAAAGAAATAAGGCGAGAACCAACGCCAAACCGTCTACTCCTTTTTCCGGTTTCGAGATTAAGAATTCCTAAAACCCCTGACTTTTGCTAAAAACGAAACGAAAATATACAAACTCACTCCGTTCAAACAGTGTATATTTTCGTTTCAACGCCAAATTCCGGGATTTAAGGACTTCTAAATCTCTGCAAAATCAAAATTCCGCAGACGGTTTGGCGTTGGTTCTCGCCTTATTTCTTTGCTTATGCTTCTCATTTCCTTATCTAAATGACATTGCTGTATCATCCTGGACATTATGATGCCCCGGCTGGATGGTATCCAGGCTTTACAGGCTTTACGAGCCAAAAATGTCGCCACGCCGGTGCTGCTTCTGACGGCAAAAATTCAGGTGGAAGACCGGATGGCCGGACTGGACAGCGGGGCGGACGACTACCTGCCCAAGCCCTTTGACAACCGGGAATTGATTGCCAGGGTACGGGCCCTGACCCGCAGAGGCGGAGGGTACACCCCCCGTGTTCTAACTGCCGGAAATGTCACATTGGACTGCTCCACCTTTGAACTGAAATGCGGTTCCTCCTGTATCCGGCTGGGTAACCGGGAGTTTCAAATGCTGAAACTGCTTATGCGGCAGGAGGGGCGGCTGATCTCCACCGAGCAGTTTATGGAGTATATCTGGGGCTACGACAGCGAGGCAGAGATTAATGTGGTATGGGCCTATATTTCCTATCTTCGCCGCAAGCTGGAGGCAATAGGCGGGAACGTCCGTATTACCGCCCGCCGGAGCCAGGGATACTTGTTGGAGGAAACCACATGATCTCCTCACTGCGCCGAAAATTTATTCTGATCGCCATGGCCTCCCTGGTGGGAACCATGGTCGTTCTCTGCACAGCCATTGCCATAGGCAATCACTGTATCGTCACCAATCGAGTCGATCATGTGATTTCCGTTCTGCGCCAGAATAACGGGAACTTTCTGCCGCCCGGCCCCCGTTTTGACCCCTCAGATTTTGATTTTCAGATTACCCCGGAAACCCCTTTTGAGACACGGTATTTCATTGTGGAATTGACCGCGCAAAGAGAAATCCAATCAGTCAACTTAGAGCACATCGCCGCATTAGATCGCCAGACAGTGGTGGACACCATCAGCCAGATCATCAATACTGGGGCTGAACGGGGATATGTTGGCCATTACCGTTTTGGCGTGTTCCCGAATGAGGACGGAGGAAATACTATGATCGTTCTGGATTGTTTCCTCCAGCTTCAATCAGCAAACAATATGCTACGCATCACAATCGTCATATTTTTGATTTGTATCCTGATTGTTTTTATCCTGCTGCTCTTCTTGTCCAGGCGGGCAATTCGGCCTTTTGTGGATAATCTAGAACGGCAGAGGCAGTTTATCACCGATGCCTCCCATGAACTCAAAACGCCGTTGGCCATTCTATCTGCGAATATCGGGCTGCTAGAGGATACCTGGGGAGCGGACAAATGGCTGGAGAGCGCAAAAGCGCAAATCACCCGTCTGGACAGGCTGATTAAAAATCTGGTAGAACTGGCTCGTACAGAGGAGACAATCCGAGAGGATGCAGTGGAAATGTTTTCTGTCAGTGAGATTGCCCAGGCAAGCACAGACGCCTTTCAGCCATTGGCCGAAGCAGACGGAAAATCCTTATTGACGGAAATTGCGGATGGAATCAGTACAAAGGGAGTTCAAAATAATTTCTTCCGTCTGTTTTCCATTTTGCTGGACAACGCGGTCAAATACTGTGACACGGCGGGGACAATCCGCCTGTCTGTGTCCATGCGGGGACGAAACATCTGTATTGCCGTATCCAACCCATGCACAGGGGTGGATACGAACCAGCTCTCCCGGTACTTTGACCGTTTCTACCGGGCAGATTCCTCCCGCGCTCGGTCTACCGGCGGTTATGGTATCGGCCTGTCTACTGCCAGAGCCATTGTCACCCGACACAAAGGCCGTATTTTTAACCACTATACAGACGGCATAATCACCTTTACCGCAGTGATACCACAGGTGAGTTGACGCTTTGCGGCTTATTGTCACCGTTAGGGCTGGATAGACGAGAGGAGCATAAAGTAAACTCGGTAGATCTATATCCAACGAGAAAAAGTAACGTAGGCAAGCAGTAATGTCATTTAGATAAGGAAACAAGAAACGCAGCCAAGGAAAAGGGAAGAGAAGCAATGGGAAATGGTTTGTGGATTTTGATTTTGTAGAGATTTAGAAGTCCTTAAATCCCTGCAGTTAGCATAATTTTTAACCTAATAATACTTTACTAAAACAAAGAAGGGCTATCGGTTAATACCGATTTTAGCCCCTGATTCTTTCTTTTCTGAACTTATTTAGGGCGCAATGGCCCATTGACCTTATTTTTTCGGGTATCCTTTTCCTTAAGCTGTTTTCTGTTTTTCCCTCGTATTTTTCTATTTCCTGATGAAGAAACTGATGGTATTTATTGATATTCTGGCCGATTGCGTACAGCATGAATTCTTTATAAACTTTTTCGCAAGTACGATAATTAAAACGCCGGAACCCTTCGGTTTCCTTGATGTCTCCTAAGTGCCCTTCTGTCTGGATGGATCGGATCTGCGCTTCAGGTTCCCTTTCTCACTCTGGATGTTCGCGTGGGATTCTTCTTTCCGTTCTTCCCACCATTCATTGTTCTTCATGACTTTGTTCTGGTCTGCATCCTTTTCTGCATCGTATTTATACAGGCAGCGGGACTTATGTTCACATCCGCTGCAGTCTCCACACCCATATACTTCGAATGTCTGGGTATATCCATCCTGGAATAACTGTTGCTCTCTTTCCCCATGATTTCAAAGCATTCCTTATGTCCCATCAGTCGTTTCTCGCATTCTTCTAATTCTTCATAAAGCTTCTGGAATCTGTAGTTTCCGTTTTCGGTTTTCTGCGATCACACGTCTGACTTTTTCCATGCTTTCTATAATAAACATCCAAGCATCCCCAAGACCGTATTTCGTCCCATATCCGTTTTCATATAAAAACGTATTATACTTTGCATAAAGAGCATCCATGATATCCAGCAGACCTGAGAAATCCAATTCCTTCATCACCTTTTTAAGGGGATAGACGGGATCATCGTCAGGTAAACACAATTCGAAGAAGCTGAAGTTAATTTTCTGTTGCCCGAATTCAAAAAAATCGTTATAATGATCCTGTTTAGGACTATCTATTTCCCAACAGCCCCTTTGCGCCTGGTCAGTCTTTTTTCAACCGCCAGTATAATTGCCCTGTACTGCCGCAGGAAGCTCCTCGTACTGCACCTCGCTCCATTCCAGGACGCCGCGGATTGGCATAACAGTCAGGCGGATAAACGCGCCTTCCTTCAATTCCCTTGATGTTCCAAAGGTAATGTCTTTCCCCTTTCCATCTTCATCGTAGCAAAATAAGGTATAGGAGTAATCCATATTCCCGCTGAAGCTGATCACACCGCCTTTTGATTCAACCTGTTCCCGTTTGCTGTTGTCAATCTGCCCATAATAATAAGTGCTGCCGGCTCCGGAAAAGAACCATATTCCAAAGCAAAAAATACCCGCTATTATGATTGCGGCAGCCGCAATCCCAGCCATCATTTTTTTCTTCATTTCCATATCCTCCTCGTCAATGTCTGTTCGTCTTTATACGTTCTCTCTGCGCAGGACGCAGGGAAAAAGAATGTTTTTTCTGTTTCGTTTTCGCTTCACCCGGTGTCTTCCAACCCACAATGAAAAAGACGGAAATCACCAGCATTGCGCCAAGGGAAGCAATCCCCAGAGGAACGCTTCCCTCACTTTTTGCGCTGATATAAGATGCCGTGTCAAAACCAATTACCGTAAAAGAAGCTAAAAAGGGATAGATGTTTCTAAGCAGGCCGCTTTTAAAAAACATACTGCAATATCCTAAAAAGAAAGCGATCACCGAGCCGCCCATATAAAGGCCCGGCATTTTTCCGCAAAGGGAAACAATCGGCAAAACGGCAATATAAGTGCCGAGGGAAATCCCTCCCATTTGAAGGAAACCTTTTGCCAGAGTAAAAAGGCTCATGCCATGAAGCCTTGCAAAAACGCCAACTATCACTGCAATCACAAAACTGTACCATCCCAGGATCAGCGCCAGCAGACCGACAGCTGCCACTTTCCCGGCCATCAGCTTTGGAAAGGAAACCGGAACGGTTAAAATATTCTTTAATGTATCGTCTGTGTACTCCCTTCTGATCAAATAACCGCCAATCAAAGTAAAAATGACAGGCATAAAGATTGCTGCATTATTCCAGATTGTATTATTTACTAATGCACCAAGATCAAAATTGGGATTTTTCGCTTCCTCCATCGCTACATTTTGTGTAACGATCCCAAGGACAGGGGAAAGCGTCATGCCAATAATCCCAACCAGCAGAATGTGATATCGTTTTATCTTCTGAAATTCCGTTAAAACAATCGATAACATATGAAACCCTCCTATGACTCCTGTTTTTGATAGACTTTTATAATCAGCAGAATACAGACAGCCGCTTCTGAAAGCAGCAGCATAAATACCACTGGCGTTGATACAAAATATAGGCTGAAACGCCTGTAAAAATCAGCAGTAATTTCTCCCTTCGGTATCTTAAACTGATACAGCCATCTGAAAATGATGGGAACCGGAATCAGGGTATTGATATTTAAACCCAGGGGTTTCATCATAACCACATCACTGAGATGCATTACATATCCCAATAACGTATAAAAAAATGCAATAATAACAGAGATAATATAAGACTTGTTGCACCAGACTACCAGGATCATACATGGCAAAGCAGCCGCCCAAAGCAAAACACCCGTACAAAATGTAAGGAACAGCTGCAGCGCCCAGTCATCTGTGGGGACCCCCTGTATGACAGCAAGTAAAATGGAAAACACATATCCTGCCAACTCATAAGTAACCGAAAAGAGAAGGAGCACAAAGATTTTCGCCATGACAATATGGCTTTTTAAAACAGGAACACACACAAGATTTTTTAACGTATCATAATCGTGTTCCTCAAAAAAGAGGCTGGCAGCCATAATGGCCAATATGGGAATCAAAAGCAAAAATCCACCTTCCTCCCGGGCAGTCCCTGCGATAGTCCCCAGGTCATCCATTGACACAAGGGCTGAAAAAAAGGCAGGATACAAAACCGACGTAAACAGGGCAATCTTAAATAATCTCCTCCGCTTTAATTTGGCAAATTCACAGATGACCAGTTTAAGCAATCCCCTCACCTCCTGTTACATGCTTGAAATAATCTTCCAGACTTTCTTCCAGGGTCAGGGCCTGCGATACCTCCAGGCCGTTTTCTACAAAGGCAGTAATCGTTTTCCCTATGGGCAGCTCAAGATTATGCACCTGCATCCGATGGTCATCCTGTATGGTAAACTGGTTTTCCTGGAAGACACGTTCTAAAATCCTTGCCGCCTGTGCCGTATCTGAAACCGAAAAGCAGATATGTTTGCTGCTCTTTGCTTCCAGTTCTGCCAGACTTTCTTCCTCTAACAAAACGCCATGGTCAATAATGCCGATATCATCTGCCAGAAGCGCAATTTCGGAGAGGATATGGCTGGATATGAGGATGGTTTTTCCCCGCTCATTGCAAAGGTCACGGATAAAAGAGCGGACCTCTGCAATCCCAATGGGATCAAGACCATTGATGGGTTCGTCCAGGATTAGAAGCTCTGGATCATGCATGACGGCAAGAGCAATGGCCAGCCGCTGCTTCATACCGAGGGAATACTGGGAAAACAGCTTTTTGTCTTTGTAAGGCAGTCCTACCAGATCCAGCGCATTTTTAATCGCATTACGGTTCGGAACTCCCCGCAGGATGGCAAAAATACGTAGGTTTTCGGTGGCAGTCAGATTCGGGTAAAATCCGGGGGATTCAATCAGACTGCCGATCCGGGGTAGCAGTTTTTTTTCATTCTCCTGTAAGGGCTTTCCCCAGATTTCCACTTCCCCGAAGGTGGGTTTAGTCAGTCCAAGCAACATTTTCATGGTTGTGGTCTTTCCAGCTCCGTTTCTGCCAAGCAGACCGTAGATACGTCCCTCTCGGACATGGATATTCAGATTGGTGACGCTTTTCTGCGTTCCGTACTGTTTGGTAAGATTTTTCGTTTCGATTACATATTTGCTCATTTTTCAGCCTCCTTTATAACCGCTATCTTACCATGCCAACCTTGCATTAACCTTGCATTAACCTTGTATTAATCTTGTATTAATCTTGCTATTTCTCCTCCGCTAAAGGAAAAGATAGCATAAAAACTGTTCCGTTGCCCGGCACACTTTCTGCGGTTATGGTTCCATTCATCTTGATAACGAGCTGATGCACAATGGACAGGCCAAGTCCGCTGCCCTTTTCGGACCGTCCCTTATCGCATTTATAAAGCCGTTCAAAAATATGCCTCAGATCCTCTTTTTCAATCCCCACTCCGTTATCCGCCAGATGTATTTTTACATTTCCCTCTTTCTCTAGTAGTGCGATTTCTATCCGATTTCCATGACTGTGGGAAATTACATTTTGGACCAGGTTATTTATAATTCGCATATATCCGTCCGGATCAAGCTTTACCCGGAAAGGCCGCTCCGGAATATCAGCCGTAAATTCCATCTGTGCATCCTCAAAAACTGGTACCCAGTCAACTAACAGGTTCCGTGTCAGCTCCGTCAGGTCAACGGTTACCATATTCATGGTAAATTCATCAGAGCCCAGCTTGAACCAGTCAAAAAGCACATCAATATATTCTTTCAGATCATAGGCTTTCCATCGTGCAGTTTCGATATAATCCTCACGTTCTTTCCCGGTAACGATCCCTTTATGCGCAGCGTCCAGATACCCGATCATCGTGGTAAGGGGCGTCCTCACATCATGGGAAAGGCTTGTCATAAGCTGCCGATTGGTCTCTTCTGTCCGGTGATAGGCAGAAAGCCTGTTTTCATAAGACAGGATAATATCGTTGATTGTATAAGCAAGGGGAGCCACAAGCTCATGGGTTTCCGACAAAATACGTCGGTTCCCGTTCCCGTTTTTCACGTCCTCCAGTGCCTCAACCATTTCTGTTATCTGCCTTCTGACACGCTGGATGATAAAAACAGAGACACAGACAGAAACAAAAATCATAGCTGTTCCAATCAGTACCATCATATCCCCATACATTTGTCAGACCTCCTTATTAAAACGGTAGCCAATCCCTTTTACCGTCTGTATATATCTGGGATCTCCCGGATTTACTTCTATTTTCTTCCGCAGACGGCTGATAACCGCCATAATATTGCTGTCATCATAGACATATTCCTCTCCCCACACGCTCTCATAAATCTGCCTTTTGGTCAGTATCTTTCCCTGATTCCCGGCAAGATAACGGAGTACGTCAAATTCTTTCGGCGGCAGCTCAAATTCCCCGTTCCCAGTGATCACACAGCGCCTTTCACAGTCAATGGTCAGACCGTCAAACTCACAATTCTGCACCAGTCCGTCTTTTTTATTAAAACAGGTATAGCGCCGGATCAGGGAAATAATACGTGCGATCAGCTCGTCCATATCAAAAGGCTTCGTCAGATAATCGTCCGCCCCTGCCCGCAGTCCGCGTACTTTGGAAGCGCTGTCATTTTTTGATGTAAACATCAGAATGGGCAAGCTGTTCTCTTTCCGGATCATTTCCAGTGTTTCAAAACCGTCAAATCCAGGCATCATGACATCCAATATGACAAGCTGGTAATCCTTCTCCCGCAGCTTTTGCAAACCGGATTTTCCGGAATAACAGCAGTCAGCCTCTATCTGTTCCGGTAAAACACTCTGCCGAATCAGTGTGCAAAGCTCTCTGTCGTCATCAATCACCAGTATCCTGTAATCTGCCATAATTCCTGCCTCCTGTCCTTTTTTCCTGTCCGCCGGCCTCTGCCGTACCTCCTGAAATCAGCTCCAGCATTTAACAGAAAAACCGGATTAGCCAACTGATATATGGCTGATCCGCCTGATAAAATTAAAATATTTTACATCATTGTATCATCTTTGAGAACTTCTGCCAAACTGATTTTACTCACATTTCGCCACGCAAGATAATATGCCAGCGCTACAGAACCCAGGATAGCCAGCATAAATAGAGAAATGGGAAGCCATGGTGCTTCTTCCATAAATATCTCCACTTCAAGATAGCTGGCTTTCAGCATATACACTACTGCAATGATTATAAGGGGAAGGCTGATTAAAATCGGTTTGCCGGCTATCACCAGTGCTTCCGTGCAAAACATTTTCCTAAGTTCCTTCGGAGTCATTCCAATCGACATATATCTTGCAAATTCTCTTTTCCTCTGACGCACAAATCCCAACGTGTTGGAAAATACATTACCAATGCCGATAATTGCAAGCAGGATACAAAAGCCTCCAAATATCGCCATCATTCCCTGTATCTGCTTATCGTTTGTTTCATATTCCTGAATGCGGTTTTCAGATTCTATGGTATATTTCCCGCTGAGGATCTGGCCAAGTTCATCCTGAAGCATGTTCAGTTCTTCCAATGACACATTTTCTTTCCCCAGGACACGGATATAACTGTCTTTTTCCACACCACCGATCTGTCCTTTGATCTCTTTCCATAAAGACACAGGGATAAAATGCACCAGTTCATAATAATCAAGTGTTGCATATTCCTCCCGTAAAACAGGGACTTTTTCGGTATAAGCCAGAACTGGTATTTCAGCTGTCGCTTGTTTATTCCCTGATTGTCTCAAAATACTTGCTGCGCCTTCCCCTGCGCCCGGCTCCTTTATATAAGGCATAAAATCCGGATGCCTAAAATCAGGATTTGTCACATCCCGGATCCGGTTTAATATCATTGCCCCATGAAGCTGCGGCGTCACCCCTGCCTGTTCACAGTAAGCCAGAAAGCTGTTATCATCCAGTATGATGACCGGGGCATTTACCAGCCATCCGCCATCCGCCTGGGTCACAAGCTCTCCGGAAGCATGAGAAAAACCGCCAAAGGATTTCATCTCATCGCTCATTTCTTCCTCAGTAATCATCCGTTTTGCCATTGCTTTCTGATACACAATGGTGCTTTGCAGCCCATCGATCCCCTGGATCTCGCCCGTTTCTTCAAGGGCTTCCACATCCGTATCCTTCACGGTAACCATCACATCCCACACTCCCTGGTACCGTTCGAAATAGGTCTCCCTTGTGCTGATCCCGGAAAGGACAAAGAAGCACTGCATAACTGCAAACGCCAAAAACGCAGATACCAGAGATAAGGATGACGTCCGCAGGGCGTTCCTCTGCGCCTTTAACGCATTGCCGGCCATCTCCCCTTCCACTCCGAACAGCAGTGAAAGGAAATGAGAATTTTTCCGGCGCTTTAACTGCAGTTCGCCGGTATTTCTGATTGCTTCCAACGGTGTCAGCTTACTTAATTTTCTAGCTGGCAACCATGCGGAAATCCATATGGTGAGTATTGTCACAAGCAATGTCAATACCAGTATTAGCGGATGATAGCCAAAAACCGATTTATGCCGTCCCGGAATGTCATTTCCCAACAGGACATTTACCATCTGCAAAAGTCCCATACTGCCTGCAATACCTAACAGGTTTCCAATAATAACTGGTATTGCGCTGAGCGCAGCCGCTTCCTGTAAAAGACATGTCCTGATCTGCTTTGGCGTGGCTCCGATACTGGAAAAAATACCAAACTGATAAATCCGTGCATTCATGGATACCGCAAAGGAATTATGGATGATCACAATCAGTGAGAATGAGGCCGCAAGCGTAATCAGGATAAACATCGGAAACAACAGTCTCGGAGCTGTGTCACTGGAATCCCTGACCAGATACATTGCCAGGAGTTCATAATGATAAACGATTTTTTCCGGTGCCGCCCCTATCTGCTGTGCGATATGTGGCGTGTCTGAAAAAACAAAGCCCATATCGCCAAAGTAAATATCCAATACTGTTTCTGCACTGTCAAATTCTTTTTCATTTACCACGACATCTTCCACATGTGCAAAATTTTTTACGGTTTCCATGTCCTTTTCTGTAAATTCCCCGGAAATCCGGCTGTGCCAGCCGCCTTCCTCCTGCTGGATCTGTTCCACCTCGTATTTCCATGCATTATAAAACAACCCGCACAGCAGGGATAAGAGCAAAGCGGAAATAAATGCAGCGATCATGACGGACAGGCTGGAAGAACGGTTATTTTTCAGGAAACCAGCTGAATAATCTTTCCACATATCCATTACCTCCTCCGTTCATCACTGATAATGCAGCCGTCTTCCACCGTTATAATACGTTCTGCTTCCAGAGCCACCTTTTCATCATGGGTGATCAATAAAATGGTCTGCTCCAGATTGCGGTTAGTAATTTTCAGCATGTCGATAATTTCTTTGGAATTTTTCTGGTCCAGGTTCCCAGTAGGCTCGTCTGCCAAAAGCAGAGCCGGACGGTAGATCAGGGAACGGGCGATCGCTACCCTCTGCTGCTGGCCTCCGGATAACTGGTTCGGTAAAACGTCAAGCTTCTCCGCAATGCCAAGAGAATTTATCACTTTCTCAAAATATTCCTGGTTGGGCTTTTTCTTATCTAGTGCAAGAGGCATGAGGATATTCTTCCGCACCGTCAGTGTTGGGATAAGGTTATAAAACTGATATACAAGCCCCACTTTCCTGCGCCGGAAAATTGCCGCCTCTGTCCGGTTCAGTTTGGAAAGGTCGATTCCGTCTATCATAACCTTACCATCTGTGGGCTTATCTACGCTGCCGAGAATATGCAGCAGGGTTGATTTCCCGGAACCGGAAGTCCCGATGATTGCCACAAATTCCCCTTTGCTGACTGACAGGTCGATCCCGTTAAGGGCTGTCACCTGATTCCCACCGGAGCCATATACCTTCTTTACTCCCTCGCATTTCAAAATTTCCATTTTGGGTTTTCTCCTTTCATCTGCCCCATGGGCTTTTACAATAATCAGTATAGCAAATGAAAGTTACAACTCAGTGACTGTAAAAGCGAATTTCAAAAAGAGCTCCCCCGTCCGGTTTATTTTTTGCCCGTATGGTTCCATTCTGGCGTTCAATCATCTCCTTTGACAGAGCTAGCCCGATTCCGATACCGCCCTCGTATGCGTTTTTCCCCCGGTAAAACCGTTCAAAGAGGTGGGGAATGTCCTCTTTTGCAAACCCTTCCCCATCGTCCCAGATTAGAATTTCTGTATAGAGTGGATTCTGCACATAGGAACAGTGAACTGTTCCCCCGGGACTATGCTCCATACAGTTTTTCATCAGATTCATGACCGCCTCCATGGTCCAGTCCAGATCCGCAGTCACCAGCATTTCCCCCTGCTCTGGTATATCAACGGCAGTGCGGGAACTTACAAACAACTCTTGCAGGTTATCTGCTGCCAGGACAAGAAGCGTAAAGACATCTACCTCATCCCTCTGTAAACGTAAGATTCCAGCATCAATCCTAGAAAGGAGCAGCAGCGCATTTTCAAGATGTGTCAGCCGTAAAAGCTGTTTCTCTACCTGTTCCAGATGTTTATGATCCATGTTCTGCTTCATCATCTGGACAGAAAGAGAAATGGCTGTGATTGGCGTTTTGAGCTGGTGGGCAATATTGGACAGGTTTTCCGCAAAATCATTCTTTGCCTGTATTGCCTTGTCCTTCGTCTGATAAAGAAATGTCACTGTCTTATAGATCTCATCTTCCAGTTTTGAAAAATTATCCTCCCCCGAAGCGGACAAAATGGCAGCCCTGCCAGTATTTACCTGTTCCAGATACTCCGTCAGATCCTGGATCCGTATGGCTTCCCTTTTATTCCGATACAGAAAGGTAACGATAAACAGCAAGATTCCTGTCAAAAAACCTGTTGCAGCAAACAAAATATTCTGCCAGGAGTTGGAACCTGAAAAATCAGAAATGCGGTATCCCAATGCAGACAGCACATCTTCCTCCGCCATACCGTCAGGGTTTCCTCCCGTATATTCCTTTAATGCCGCGGAAATGATAATTTTTGTTTCCGGCTCCTCTTCCACCACTTCGCTGTAGATTCCATTCAGCAGTTCAAACTGAAGCCGGCTGTAATGGTAAGAAGCAAACAGGACAGAAACAGCCGCAGCAACCAGACTGACAGACAGGACGAATCCAAAAGTGACCAGTATATTTTTCCGTCCGCTCATAGGGTATCCTCCATACGGTAGCCTACACTTCTGACGGTTTTCAGGCACTCCGGTTGGTGAAGCCTGTCTCTCAGGCGTTTCATGGTAACAGTTAATGTATTATTGTTCACATAATTTCCGTTTGCATCCCATATCTGCTCCAGTATTTTTTCCCGGGTAACCGTTTTCCCCATATTCTGCATCAGACACAAAAGCAACTGGTATTCTGCTTCGCTTAAAAAGATTTCTTCCGAACGTTGGAAAACAGTATGGCGGTTTAAATCCATCTGGATCCCGTCACAGGAAAGATATTGATCCGCCACGTTGCCGGTCCTGCGAAGTAATGCCAGAATCCGCGAATGCAATATCTCTAGTTCAAACGGCTTCACGATATAATCATCCGCACCGTTCCCAAAGCCCGAAACAATATCTGCGCAGTCTCCCCGAACAGTAAGAAAAATAATGGGCAGCTCTTTCCAGTTCCTGCGAATCCACTGGCACAAACTGTCCCCATGTCCATCCGGCATGTTCCAGTCCAGCAAAACAAGGGTTGGAACATGCTTCTTTAACGCCTGTCCTGCCTGTGCAAGCGTTTCACAGATCGTCACCTTAAAGTTCTTCTGTTCCAGATATTCTTTTACAATCCATGCAATACCCGGATCATCTTCAATATAATACAGATCAACCATGTCAGTCTTCAATCCTTTCTTCTTTACCTTTTTCAATGATATCACCTGCACTAAAACAGCTCATTCACTCAGGAAGTCCACATTTGCAGATAGGCAAACTTCCTGTAACTTATATTTTACCAGATAAAAGTGACAATTGAATGACTGATTGATCTCCTGCCGCCACAAAAGCCGACAACCCTGATTTTTTCATATCGTCAAATCGATTGCTTTTTTCGCTGGATAGAAATCAAAACATACAGCGCAAACCATACGATACAGTGAATTGCAAGAATATCATCGCTGTCCCCATACTCCCGGCAGACAGGGCCATGATGCTTTCAAAGGCCGGCTGGAACGGGACGATATTGTAGATGACCGCCAGTGGTTTGCTTACCCCGATACAGGAATGGTATCTTATCGGTATCAAGACAGACGTACTGGATGGCTTGCGTGTGCATAACAGATAACCGGGGCGGCTTCCCCGCACAGAACCAAGAAAAGAGGTTATTCCTAAATACCTAGAGTAACAAAAATGCCGCAACCCTTGAAGTTACGGCATTTAAACGTCCCCGAGAAGATTTGAACTTCCGACCCCACGCTTAGGAGGCGTGTGCTCTATCCAGCTGAGCTACGAGGACTCAAACGATATGAAATTTATGAAAAGAACTTTTTTTAATTCCCAGAACTCAAATGACTTAAATATAAAAAACAATCATTCTATCCAACTAAACTATAAAACAAACAGGGATGTTTCCCACAATTTTTAACTACTAAATAAAATCCTTTTCTATTATATTCGGAAACCTCCCTGTCGTCAAGTATAAATTCAACCTTCAAATACTGCAAATCCTTGCATCCAAATTTGTCCTTTAAAACGTCGTCCTACAATTGGTTCTCCTAATAAATCTCTCTTTGCAATACCTACATGAAAAATCATATCATTACAGTTCAACTTTAAATCATATACTTGTTCTAAGCTGATTTTATTAATTTTTTCTTCTACATGAAGAATTTCGCCAATCACCGTATATTGATCACATTCAATTCCACTTGGCATGAAGCTAGAATCCACAATTGAATAAATATCTTCTTTCATCACTCGCCTGGATATTTGTGAATACATATCAATATCTTCAATTGTTAAAGTTTCCATAGCATCCTCATCACCATTTCTCGCTGCTTCCATTAGACTACTACGATCTTTTGCCGCAACCTGTGCTTTTTCAATCTGCTTTCGTGTTTTATGCAAAGGTAACAAAATCTTTCCTTCAATAGAAAGTCCAGTCAGTTTCACTGCTTTTACTTTTTGAGAAACATGATCCATCTTTCTTTCTAAATATTCAAAACCATTATCCAAATAAAAAATCAGTGAAATTCCGACCCGTGGCTCATCTAACAATCCTCCAAATGTTTCTTTTTCTGTATGACGCTGAATATTACAATCCACCTCCGAAGATATATCATTGGCAATCATATAAGGATAATAATACTCTCTTCGAAAAATATCATTCTCATCTGTTTCTCCTACCATTGCAATTCCGATATTTGGTGCTAGTTCTGCACGTACTTCACATAAATTGCTGTCTGACTCAATTTGAATTCTCTTACGCTCATCTGCTGTTCTTTCTAATTCATCTAAAAGTTGCACAATTTCCTTTTTCTTTTGATATTTTCCAAATCCAACACTACGCAAATATTTATGCATATTATCACCTCACTCACCATTTACATATCCTCGATAAACTCCTTGTATCTAATCATAAACAAATATCAAAACTAACAAAAACTCTTCTTCTAATATAGGACTATGAACGGGCGGATTCCCCACTTTTCGAAGAATCCGCCCGCATCCTATTAATGATGTCGTCTGTGATGATGGCTTTCATAATACACTGGTCTACATTCCGTATATCCTTCGCATGTTTCCCCACTCCGATGTTCACTACAATAATGCCCATCTACTCCACATGCAATACCATCTTCACAATCCATCTCACAAATATTTTCACATTGTACATAATTTTGATATCTGCCACAATGTCCGTGTGCAAATACTGGTATTGTGTATATGCTCATAAGCATAACTGCAATCATTGTAATAAATAAACATTTTTTCATATTTTCACCTCCTCCTAATTTATCATACTATAAATAGTTAAAATTTACAAGGACTTTACAATGTTTACATTTATTAGGTTACTGTCAATTAATCGTCGGCAACTTTTTTCACACATAATTTATCTAATGTCATGAACCTGTTCAAAATACCATTGCTAAAAGTTCTTCTGGCCTCCTCTTATCTTTCCTTCCAACCCAACCATGTATCCTATGGTTGGGTAAGCGTAGCCCTGCCGTTTTTCTTCGGTACCTTCGTTGATATCAATATCTCGCCATACAGTTCCTCTATCTTTTCTTCTAACAATAGTTCCATCTTTTTCATTTTAGTTCTCGATTATTTTTTATAGGTTATAAAAGTTTAAAAATAACAAAGAAATATAAATATTTCTCTCACAAATTAATTATAACAGAAAAAAATCTATTATGATTCCTGCCAAAATTTCAGAAAAATGGTGTCTGGAATTTATGAAAATAAAAAAACCACTTTCCTTTATTTACAAGGAAAAGTGACAACCTGAGCGTGCGGGGATTCGAACCTCGGACAACTTGATTAAAAGTTATAAATTTTACATAAAATGGAGGTATCCTATGTCAAAAAATTATGTCAACGGTTCCATTCCTCAGAAACGCTTTTCTCTCTGGCTTCCAGTGGTTTTGTATGACCGGCTCAACAAAGATTCTCTCACCTATGGAGTTCCTATGTCCCATATTGTGAAAAATGCGCTTTTAGCCTATTATCGTACTTTTGATAATCAATCCCCTTCTTCCTGAGATTCCCTTGCCGTATGTCAAGGGACAAACCTGCCTGTTTTTGGCAGGCGATACGCCGTAGGGCAGCCCTTGACATACTTGTAACGTGCTAGAATGTAGTTAAGAGGGCTTTAGGCCGTAGGCCGTCTTAAAGTCCTCTTGACTACATGACAGCGCGTAGAACTGAATGTAAACTTACCTCTCGCGATTGCTCTTATTTTGCTATTGGTAAAATTCCTTTTGCTCTTAACGCTTCGGTAAGTGTCTCTATTTCGTCTTCTGTCTTCCGGAAACCTCTTTTCATTTCATATCTCAGGTTAGTAATTTCATTTTCGACATTAGAAATCCGATTATCCATATTAGAAATCCGGTTATCCATATTAGAAATTCGGTTATCAATATCTTCTAATTTGATATGGATAGGTTTTAATAAAGTTTTCATAGCCTCCAGCATTTCATTGTCTGTCATGGTAATGTCCCTCCTTTTTTTGATATCTTGGAATAGTGAACAGTTTTTAACAAATTAAGAAGTGGGGTGCTTTCGGACTCAGCGCGGTTATCGTCGATAATGCTGAGTGGTTTCTGATACCTACGGGGAGTAGGAGCGCTTGAGTCCCCCACTTCCTTACTTTAGATATCTTAGCTCTATCAATCCCTTTTCTGTTTTATCTTATCAACTACAATTTCCCCTAGTGCATCTCCCACGGCCAAACCTGCTCCAAATGGATTCAATGGAGATATTTTTCTTTTATTCTCCTCTTTTTCTTCTATGATGATTTTTCCGTGTTCTGCTTCGTATTCATTAATATATTTTTTTATGATATGTTTCATTTCTTGGTTTCTTGTTCGTGTGTTTTTTTCTGCTATATGCTCTAATTTTTGTATTGTTTTTTTATCACATCTAAATGCAAATTGAGGTTCTAAATTTTTTCCCATTTTTCTCCTTTTTTCAGCAGATATCTGTTTGACATATATTATATTTAGTAATAATATATATGTATAGCAGATATCTGCTAGATAATAAATATATCTCATTTTATTAAGTATAACATACATTGCGGGCGGGGTCCTGTTCGGCTCTGCCGGACTGAAGCTGCTGTCCAGCCGGGATGCAAAAAAAGCCTATACCCATGCCACAGCCGCCGCTCTGCGGA
>JAAWNY010000062.1 GCA_022799175.1 Lachnospiraceae bacterium
AAATATACATTGTTTGAGCGGAGCGAGTTTGTATATTTTCGTTTCGTTTTTAGCAAAAGTCAGGGATTTTAGGAATTCTTAATCTCGAAACCGGAAAAATCCCGCAGACGGTTTGGCGTTGGTTCTCGCCTCATTTCCTTGACTATGCTTTTTGTTTCCTTATCTTAATCTTAATGACATTGATGCAGCTAGGCTGTGTTTTTTAAGGCTCTTACCCTCAGGGAACAAAGGAGAGTGTTTCCTTGTTCCCTGAGGGTCCCTTTAATAGATGGGAAATAATCAGAAAAGTAGGGAGATTTGCTGAAAGAAGAAATGACAGAAGCAAAAAGAAAGGGCAAGGCAGGAAGGCTGGAACAAGAATGTTTGATAAAGTTATGACAGTCACTGGCAGAGAGGATACCGATATGAGAATTTTGTTTATCCGGCATGGAGATCCGGACTATGTAAATGATACATTGACGGAGAAAGGGCACAAAGAAGCATCGCTTCTGGCAGAGATGGCAGAGGAACTGGAGATGGGAGACTGTTATCAATCGCCTTTGGGGAGGGCGCAAGCGACGGCGGCTTATAGTCTGGAGAAACTGGGGAAAAAGGCAGAAACGCTGGATTGGCTGAGAGAGTTCCCTGCCAAGGTGGATCTGAATCGATCAGAGGAGCTGCAGAAAGCATATAACGATACCCGGATGGACGGAGAGCGTTACGGTATGCGTATAGTTTGGGATATGTTGCCGGATTATCTGACCAGGCATTCTGAATATCTGGATCGGGAGCTCTGGCGAGAGTCAAAAGTAGCGCAATACAGTGACCTGATTTCGGTTTATGATAAGACGGTGACAGAATTAGACAGGCTTTTGGAATGTTATGGATATGTGCGGGAGGGGCTTCACTACCGTGTGGTGAGGGAGAATACACAGACGATTACTTGCTTTTGTCATTTTGGGATTATTTGTGTGTTGTTGTCTCATATGTGGAATGTTTCGCCTTTTGTGTTATGGCATGCTTTGGCATTGGCACCGACATCCGTGACAGAAGTGGTGAGTGAAGAGCGGGAGCAGGGGATTGCCGTTTTTCGCGGACTGCGTTTGGGAGATATTTCCCATCTGTATAGGGGACGGGAGAGAGCATCCTTTTCGGCCAGATTTTGCGAAACTTTTGGGAATAAAGAACAGAGACATTAAAGGACAAAAGCATGAAACAACCATTTTAAGGATAAAGGAAAATCGAAAAAATAATTTTAAGGAAGCAGTAGAATAGGGGAGGAACGGCATGGAAACATGGGTGGAAAGGAAACAGGCGGTTTTGAGAACGGCAAAAAAGGCATATCGCGAGAAGTTAATGGCGGGGACGAGCGGGAATATGAGCGTTTTTATTCCGGAGAGGGGGTATATGATTATTACTCCCAGTTCTTATGATTATGAAATTATGGAAGAGAAGGACATGGTAGTGACAGATTTAGAGGGAAATATGATCGAGGGTTGTCACCGGCCTTCTTCGGAATGGCGAATGCATGCGGAAATATATAAAAGTCTGCCCCATGTTCGGGCTGTGGTGCACACGCACTCGCCCTATGCTACCAGTTTTGCGGTGAATCATCAGGAGATCCCGGTAGTATTGATCGAAATGATTCCTTTTTTGAAGGGGAAAATAGAGGTCAGTGCATATGCAAAGCAGGGAAGCGCGCAGGTGGGATTGAATGCAGTGGAAATTTTACGGCGAAAGAACGCCTGTCTGATGGCAAATCATGGGGTGGTGGCAGTAGGGGAAAGTGTTGAGTCTGCTTATATCAACAGTGTCTATGTGGAAGACACCGCGAAGATCTATTATATGGCGCTGACAAGCGGGAGGCCAGTAGTGATTCCTGGCTATGAGGAGTGAATCAAGGGAACCGGATGAGGACTTGAAAAGAATGCGGAAATGGCAGGAGCGATTCTTTACAAGGAGCGATGCCTGATGAGGCAGAAAGTGAGGGGATAAGAAATGAGAGGCATTTATTTTCAGGGAGGGAGAGCCGTATATCGGGAGGATTTGCCCATGCCGATACCTTCGAAAAGCGAGAGCTTGATCCGTATTCTCTATGCAGGGGTCTGCAACACCGATCAGGAGGTATTAAAGGGTTATCGCCCTGATTTCCGGGGAGTTATGGGACATGAATTTGTGGGAGTTGTGGAGATGTCTTCCGATCCCTATTGGGTGGGCAAACGAGTAGTGGGCGAGTTAAACGCTGGCTGTGGTCAGTGTATTTATTGTCGTACCGGCCGGGAAAAGCACTGCCCGGAGCGGAAAGTGATCGGAATGGCTGGGAAAGATGGCTGTTTTGCGGAATATATGACGCTGGCTACGCATCTGCTTCATGAGATTCCGGAGAGCCTTTCGCTTAAGGAAGCGCTCCTAACAGAGCCACTGGCGGCAGCGCTGGAGATTTTGGAACAGGTACACATTCATCCAGATATGGCCATCGCAATTATTGGTGACGGGCGATTGGCATATCTGACAGCTTCGGTGTTGCATCTTCAAGGAGCAGAGCTAACGATCATCGGCAAGCATCCAGAGAAGCTGGCTCGATTTGCTGCTTTGGGTAAGACTCGATTGCTGGCACAGATGCCATGCAGTTCATCTGAACATTGGATAAATGGTGGAGAAGATTCGGAAAATATAGATCCAGAGCGAATCGCCAAAGGGCAGAAAAGCCAGGCAGAGGAGTCTTTTGAGCTGGTAGTGGAAGCGTCCGGCTCTCCTTCTGGGCTTACGTTAGCGTCTGGGCTGGTGCGCAGACAGGGGAGAATCGTTTTAAAAAGCACCTATGCCGGGACCGTGGAAGTGGATATGAGCCGGTTTGTAGTGAATGAAATTACGATCAAAGGCAGTCGTTGTGGTCCTTTTCGGCCGGCTTTACGGTTGTTAGAGAAGCGGTTGGTGAAATTGCCGGCGGTAGAATTTTATGAATTGAAGGATTGGGAGAAAGCGTTTGCTTCAAAGGCTTTTAAAGCAGGATTTTTGTTGGGAGAAAAAAGCAATCCGAATGAGATGTAAAATTTTAAATAGGAGGAGCATGAACATGAGCGAGTTAAAGCAAGTCACCCACATAGATAATGTAAAGCTGGGGGAAGACAAAGCTTCCGTCAGAATTTTGGATCAGACACAGTTACCAGCAAGGACAGAATATCTGATATTGCAAACGCCAGAGGATCTCTATGACGCGATTTTCGAGTTGAAGGTAAGAGGGGCGCCGGCTATCGGCATCTGTGCGGGTTTTGGTATCTATATCCTGGCACGTACGATCCAAACGGAAGATTATGATAATTTTTACCGGCAGTTTTGTGAATATCGGAAATATCTGGATTCTGCACGGCCGACGGCGGTCAATTTAAGCTGGGCGCTAAACCGTATGGAACGTGTGGTTATCGAACATAAGGAGTTGGGGGTTGCCAGGATTTTGGAGCTTTTGGAGCAGGAATGTATGGCGATTCAGCAGGAAGATCAGGAGATGTGCCGTGCAATTTCTGAATATGGGCTATCGCTGCTCAAAGATGGAGACGGGATTCTTACCCATTGCAATGCAGGTCCGCTGGCAACCTCCCGTTATGGGACGGCACTTGGCCCGCTGCTTTTGGGAAAAGAGCGGGGGATGGAGTTTCATGTGTTTGCTGACGAGACCCGACCGCTATTGCAGGGGGCGCGACTAACTTCCTATGAGCTGCAGAAGGCAGGTGTTGATGTGACTCTAATTTGTGATAACATGGCTAGCTTGGTGATGAAAAATGGCTGGGTGCAGGCATGTCTGGTGGGCTGTGACCGGGTAGCAGCCAATGGCGATACGGCAAATAAGATCGGTACGAGTGGCGTGGCAATTCTGGCTAGGTATTATGGGATTCCTTTCTATGTACTGGGTCCTAGTTCGACCATTGATTTGAACTGTGAAACGGGGAAAGATATTGCAATTGAATTGCGCAGTCCGGATGAAATCAAGAAGAAATTTTATCAGCAGTCGATGGCACTCGAAGAAGTAAAATGTTATAACCCGGCCTTTGATGTGACGGACCATACGCTGATCACTGCTATTATAACAGAGAGAGGGATCTGTTATCCACCTTATACCGAGAGCCTGGCAAGATTCCGGTAGCTATTCAAATAAGAAAAGCAGTTTTATCCTGGCAGCAGAGATTGCATGCAGCAGTAAAAAAATCCTTGTGTTTTGTCGGAATTCGTAGTACAAATAAAGAGTAATCATTTTACCAGAAAAGGAGATAACAGGATTATGAAGAAAATGTTATGCATGATTATGACTATGGCTTTAGCAGGTTCTCTGCTGGCAGGCTGTGGCGGTTCTTCTCAGGAAGCTCCGTCGACCACAGCAGAGGCAAAGACTGAGGCACAGGAAAAGCCAGAGGAATCGGGCGAGGCGCCAACAGAGGAGAAGGCAGACGGTGAGGCGACGACGGATGCCTTGAAGATTGCTATCGTCAGCAGTCCTTCCGGTGTGGATGATGGTTCCTTCAACGAGGATAATTACAATGGTATTCTGGCCTTTATCGAGTCTCATCCCGAGGCAACGGTGACGCCAGTACGCGAGGAGACTGGCGATACGGCGGCGGCTGTACAGGCGGTACAGGATATCGTGGCAGATTATGATGTGATTGTATGTTGTGGATTCCAGTTTGCGGCGATCGGAGCAATTGCCAACGACAATCCTGATGTGCAGTTCTTACTGGTAGATTCCTATCCCAGCGATGCGGAAGGGACCGAGGTATCCTGCGACAATGTATATGCAATGCAGTTTAAAGAGCAGGAGAGCGGATTCTTTGCCGGCATAGCAGCGGCTCTGGAGACCAAGAGCGGCAAAGTGGCGGTAGTCAACGGAATTGCTTATCCGTCCAATGTAAATTATCAATACGGTTTTGAGTCCGGCGTAAATTATGCCAATGCCAAGATGGGCGCTTCGGCCGAGGTGGTGGAGATCGCTTCGTATGCTGGTACAGACGTGACCAACACCAATGTAGGCGGCAACTATGTAGGCAGTTTTGCGGATGAGGCTACTGGCAAGGTGGTAGGTAAGGCGCTGATTGATGAAGGATGTGACATTATCTTTGTGGCAGCAGGCGGATCCGGCAATGGTGTGTTTACTGCTGCTAAGGAAGCTGCCAATGTAAAGGTGATCGGCTGTGATGTAGATCAGTATGATGACGGTGCCAACGGAGCTGAAAATATCATTCTGACTTCGGGGTTGAAGGTGATGGGGATGAATGTGGAGAAGCAACTGAATGCTATCGCAGATGGAAGTTTTACCGGCGGCAATGTATTGTTGGGGGCCGATACCGATTCTACTGGTTACGTGAAAGCGGATGGTCGCCATCAGCTTTCTGCAGAAACCATTGAAAAGCTGGAAGAGGCGTATGCACTGGTCAAGGATGGTACGATTGTTCCAGCGGCCAATTTCAATGAGATCCAGCCAGATGATTTTCCGGGACTGAATTAATCAGACTAAAACAACGATAATCATTGACAGAAGAAATCCGGAGACCGGCTTGTAGGTTTCGAAAGCAGACACCTATAAGTCGGTTTTCTGTTTTAACAGAAACCCTTTTTAGCAGGAAATCCCGCTTCAAAAGGAGACAGAGAGGAGGAATGGCATGTCGGAAGAGATTACCAGAGATTTGAAAGAACGGGAAGGGAAAGAGCTTTGTCCAATTATCGAGATGAAGCATATCACTAAGCGTTTTCCTGGTATTGTGGCAAATGACGACGTGACGCTGCAGATCAGAAAAGGTGAGATTTTTGCGTTGTTGGGGGAAAACGGGGCAGGCAAATCCACACTGATGAGTATGCTGTTTGGGATGTACGAGCCGGATGAGGGGGAAATTTTTATCCGGGGGAAAAGGGAGCGGATCACATCACCGAGCTATGCCACCCGGCTAAATATCGGCATGGTCCATCAGCATTTTAAGCTGGTGGAGAATTATACGATCACAGAAAACATCATCCTGGGACTTAAGGATAGGGATCGTCTGTTTGGCATTCTGCCCTGGGTAGATATCCGAAAGGCAGATCAGCGAGTGGCCGATCTGTCAAAAAAATATGGGTTGGAGGTCAATCCTACAGATGTGATTGAGAAACTTAATGTGTCGGTAAGACAGCGAGTAGAGATTTTAAAAATGTTGTACCGTGAGGCGGAAATCTTGATTTTTGATGAGCCGACAGCAGTGCTGACGCCGCAGGAGATTGATTTTTTGCTCGAGATTATTCGTGGGTTGCGGGATAATGGCAAGACGATCATTCTGATCACTCACAAACTGGAGGAGATCAAGAAGGTGGCAGATCGCTGTGGGATTTTGAACCGAGGACGTCTGGTAGATGTGTTGGATGTGGCTTCAACCTCCACTAGGACGATGGCCAATCTGATGGTAGGTCGGGAAGTGTCCTTCTCTGTGGAGAAAAAAGAGCCGGAGTACCGGGAGACGGTGCTGGAGGTGAAAAATCTGACAGTTAAGAATGCAGACGGCTTTGAAGTGGTCAAAAATGTTTCTTTTTCGGTGAGAGGCGGCGAGATTTTTGCCATAGCGGGGGTGTCAGGGAATGGGCAAGTGGAGATAGCGGATGCTATTGCGGGTTTGGAAAAAGCGTCCGAAGGTAGTATTGTGCTCAATGGGATGGACATTACCAATGATAATATCCGCAAGCGGACGATGGAGGGAATCTCCTACATTCCAGAAGATCGACAGGCGTATGGTCTGGTTCTGGATTTTACTCTGGGAGAAAATCTGGCGTTGAAGAACTATTTCCGGGAACCGTTTTCCCAAAAAGGGATTCTCAATCAGGCGGCGTTTGACTGCTATGGGGAAGAACTGATCGAACGATATGATATCCGAAGCGGCCAGGGGGTGCGAACAGTGGTACGTTCCATGAGTGGCGGCAACCAGCAAAAAGCGATTATCGGGCGGGAAATCGAGTTGAAATCGCCACTGATGATTTTTGTGCAGCCGACACGGGGCTTGGATATCGGTGCGATTGAGAATATTCATCGTCAGATGATAGCGGAACGGGATGCGGGAAAGGCGATTCTGCTGATTTCACTGGAGCTGGATGAAATTATGGATTGTGCAGATACCATCGGAGTTATCTATAATGGTCAGATTCAGAAGATTGCCGATGCCAGATTGTTGACGGCGAATGAGGTGGGAGAATTTATGATGGGGGTGAAGTCGGATGAAAGGAAATAGCCGCATGTTTAAACGCAGCATGGTTCGGCTGCTGGGAAACGAGAGACACCAGTCGGTGTCCATTCCTCTGTTTGCCATCATTTTGAGTCTGCTGGCAGGAGCGGTGGTGATTTTGTTTTTGGGAAAAAATCCGTTGGTGGCATATCAAAATTTGCTGCAGGGTTCCGGGTTGCTTCCGAAACCATCCTATGCTGGTTTTAAGAGCATGCTGACGGATTTCACCAGCTTTATGAATGCCTGGACGCCGATGCTTTTTGCATCGCTGGCAGTGGCGGTGGCGCTGCGGGCTGGATTGTTTAATATCGGAGTATCGGGCCAGATGCTGACGGCGGGATTTCTTACTACTCTGGTGGTGGGCTACAGTTCTCTGGCGGCACCGGTAGCTAAGCCGTTAGTGCTGATCGTGGGTATGCTGACAGGAGCGGCGATGGGGGGCCTGATTGGGTGGCTGAAGCATCAGTTCAATATCAACGAGGTGGTTTCTTCCATCATGCTCAATTACATCGCACAGTATGTTATCAGTTTTTTCATTAATACCTATTATGTGAATCCCGTGTCGCGGCAGTCCAACGCAGTCTCTAAGGCGGCCAGATTGACGATGATGGATACGCCGATAGGTAATTTGAAAATGGATATTCCGTTGGGGATTGTATTGGCTATTCTGTCCGCTGTGCTGGTCAAATTTATTTTGGATCGGACCGTATTTGGCTATGAGATCAAATGTGTGGGCACCAGCCGCAATGCGGCCCGCTATGCGGGGATCCATGTTGGCCGAAATGTAATTGCCTCGATGATTTTTTCGGGAGCGCTTTCTGGACTGGCGGGAGTAACTTATTATCTGGGATATTTTGGGTCGATTCAGCCACGGGTGCTGGCAAGTACAGGGTTTGATGCGATTGCTGTCTCTCTGCTGGCTAACAGTAATCCCATTGGGATTATCTTCTCCTCATTTTTGGTGACGATTATCAGTAAAGGGAGTACGTACATGAATTCATCATCAGGGTTGGAATCCGAGATTTCTTCGGTAATTACGGGGATCATTCTGCTATTTTCTGCCTGTGGGGTATTTATTCGCTATAAGGTAAAATGTTTTCGGGATGAGTTAAAGGAGGAAGACGAAAGGGGGAAGAGCTGATGGAACGGATTATTATTGATGGGCTTTCATTTTCACTACCTTTGTTTATCATGGCCATCGGCGGGATCTACAGTGAAAAGAGTGGAATTACGAATCTGGCTCTGGAAGGTCTGCAAGGAGTCGGTGCTTTTGTGGGAGCACTGGCAGCCGTGCTGGTGGCGGGAAGTTTTGCCGAACAGTCCCAGGCGCCTTTTTATATCGCAGTGATCTTTGCAATTGTGGGAGGAACGGTTTATTCTCTTTTACATGCATTGCTTTGTATCCGTTTTAAAGCCAATCAGGTGATCAGTGGTGTGGTAATCAATATTTTGGCCATGGCGCTGACGGCGTTTCTGACAAAGTACTTAAACCGCAGTGTGTTTGGGGCGGCTTCAGACAAATTTGTGCTGGGGGTTTCGGTGCGAATTACGGTGCCGGTTTTATCGCAGATTCCGGTATTAGGAGCCGTGTTTAAGGATTTATATCCATTTGAACTGATTATTTTGGTGGTAGCGTTGGTGGCCTGGTATGTGATGGCTAAAACTCGTTATGGCATGAATCTGCGTGCCTGCGGAGATAACCCTCATGCAGTGGATGCGGCAGGCGTGGATGTGGGAAAAGTACGCCTGGTGGCAGTGATGGTTTCAGGGGGGCTTTCCGGACTGGCAGGGATTTGTTTTGCTTATTCGATCTCAGCTAATTTTTCTTCCAGTATCTATGTAGGGTATGGATATTTGGCAATTGCTGCTTTGATATTTGGGAACTGGACAATTTTACCCACATTGGGTTCTTGTTTGTTATTTGGATTTGCGCGTTCGGGAGGGTATTATCTGGTACAGAAGCTTAAGATGCCAAGTAGTTATTCTGATCTGGTGATGACGTTGCCGTATGTAGTGACGCTGTTGTTGTTGATCTTTTTCTCAAAGTATAATCGGGCGCCGCGCGCGTTGGGAGAGATTTATGATAAGGGGAAGAGATAAGAAAACAAGATCGGAGCAGAATCCTATTATGAAAAAGGAGAACGATATGAGGATTCGGTTGTATAACGCGCGGGTGCTGGCAATGGACGGGGATATGGAGATCCGCCGAGGGGAAGTCTGGGTGGATAAAAACCGGATTGTGTATGTGGGGCCGGAAAAACCGTTCACAGATGGCAGTGATGAAACGGAAAACAGCAGTAGAAGAATGTCTGTATCCGGGCAAGAGGAAGATAAGTGGGATCGGGAGATCGATTTAGAGGGGAATCTGGTGATGCCGGGATTTATCAATGCACATACGCATTCGGCAATGACTTTTCTGCGATCGTATGCTGACGATCTGCCTTTGCAAGAATGGTTGCAGCAGCAGGTGTTTCCAATGGAGGCGAAGCTGACAGGAGAGGATATTTATGAGTTGTCGCGGCTGGCCATTTTGGAGTATCTGTCTGGTGGGATTACGGCTAATTTTGATATGTATTTTCAGCCAGAGATGATTGCGAAGGCATCAATGGATTGTGGCTTTCGGACAGTCTTAGTCAGCAGTCTGAATAATTTTACATCGTCGCTAGAGGCAATGGAAGAGGAGTATCTGCGATGGAATCATTATGATGAGCGAATCCATTATCATTTGGGTTTTCATGCAGAGTATACTACTTCAGAGGAACTCTTAAAGGGAGTGGCAGCGCTGGCAGAGAGGTATCAGGCACCAGTATATACTCATAATTCGGAAACGCGCAGAGAGGTGGAGGAGTGTATCAAACGACATGGAATGACGCCTACGGCATATCTGGATTCGTTGGGACTATTTCGTTATGGTGGCGGCGGATATCATTGTGTCTATCTGACAGATGAGGATATTCGGATTTTTCGGGAGCGCGGATTGTCGGTGGTGACAAATCCTGGATCCAACACAAAGCTGGCGAGCGGGATTGCCCGGATTTCTGACATATTAGAGGCGGGAATCAATCTGGCAATCGGAACCGACGGACCAGCCAGCAATAACTGTCTGGATATGTTTCGGGAAATGTTTCTGGTAACTGGCCTGGCAAAGTTGCGGGAGGAGAATGCAGCTGCGGTACCGGCAGAGGCAGTGCTGCGGATGGCGGTATCGGGCGGTGCACAAGCTTTGGGACTGGCAGATTGCGGATGTTTGGCGGAGGGGAAGCTGGCGGATCTGATTGTGATCGATCTGCAGCAGCCAAATATGCAGCCGGTAAATAATCCGGTGAAAAATCTGGTCTATAGCGGCAGCAAACAGAATGTAAAATTGACGATGGTTAATGGACAGATCCTCTATGAGGATGGAAAATATTTTGTAGGTACAGAGCCGGAAGCGCTTTATGAAAGAGCGAACTGGATTATCAGAAGAATGACAGAGAACTGAGAAAGATTCCGAACGTACATAGAATGCAAAAGGAGGAAATCAGAATGTCGTTTCGGTTGGAGCAAACCCAGAAGCAGATCGTATCACAAAAAATGATCCAGTCCGTCAGCATTCTGCAGATGAGTACGCAGGAGCTGGCAGATCATATTAAAGAGATAACATTAGAGAATCCGGTGCTTGATTTTGATGAACGGGTACCAGAAGATAAAGAACAGGAACGTCTGAAAAAATTGGAATGGCTGGCGAGTTTAGATGAGCAGAATCGTTCCTATTATCAATACGATCATGAAGATGCAGAAAATGAAAAAGGTATGAATAATGTGGCTGGTTCGACAACGGAGCGTTTGGAGGACGTCTTGCATCTGCAGCTTCTTGGCGGAATGCATACGGATAAGGAACAGGAGATTTTTGAATATATCATTCAATGTCTGGATTCAAGTGGGTATTTTACGATCTCTGCTTCTGAGGTAGCCAGGGCGAATCATGTTTCAATAGAAACCGCAAAAAGATGTATCGCGGTGATGCGAGATTTGGAGCCGGCCGGGGTCTGTGCGGCTTCTATGCAGGATTGTCTGCTAAAACAAATGGAAAAGCGAAAAGATTGTGGTGATCTGGAGCGGAAAATTGTTTCGGAATACATGGAGCTATTGGGAAAGAATCAGCTTCCTATAATAGCGAAACAGTTGCGGGCACCCCTTGCGGATATTGTTCAGGCAGCCGGACGGATTCGGGAGTTGAATCCGCGGCCCGCTCAGGGATTTGACAATGGGGATTTGATGCGTTATGTGACGCCGGACATTACCGTAGTAAAGTTTCAGGATGGATTTGAGCTTTTGCTAAATGATTATACCTGTCCTACACTGCAAATCAACCAGGAATATCTGGGAATGCTGAAATCCGATTGCGATCCGGAAGTGAAAGAATATCTGCTTGCCAAGGTTCGCCAGGCAGAGGAGCTTCAAGAATGTATTTCTCGAAGAAGTTCTACGTTGTTGGCTCTCGCACGCTGTATTGTGGATGTACAGAGAGATTTCTTTGTTTATGGAGAAAAGTCTGTAAAGCCATTTCGCCTGATGGATGCGGCAGAACGTATTGGCTGTCATGAATCCACGGTCAGCCGGGCGCTGAAGGACAAATATCTGCAGTGCTGCTGGGGCGTTTATCCTTTAAATTATTTCTTTCAGAAGGGGCTTAGTCAGGGACAGGAGGCAATTGCGTCTTTGCAGATCAAACAGGCCATAGCCGAGATTGTTGAGAAAGAGGATAAACAAAAACCATATAGTGATAGTAAACTTTCGGAATTGCTCCGGGAACAAGGAATGGATATTTCCCGAAGAACGGTAGCAAAATACCGGGAGGAGATGATGATTGCAAACGGCAGAGAGAGAAAGCGGTTTTCGTGAGTCTGTGTCATCGAATGGGGAGTTTTATAAGTGGGAATATCTGAAAAGAGATACCCCAGAGAAAGAGAAGAAACGATGGAAAAACCGTTGTTTCTTTTCTTTCTCTGGGGTAGTTTATTTCTTTTTACTCTTTATTATGAATCTCACTGTGAAGCAACTGCAAAGATTTTACTTCTCCGTTTCCATGGGTTTTTACGTAATGGATACCGCTGGCAGTAGCCCGGGCGGCGGCAACGGTGGTCATATAAGGCACTTTAGCTTTAATGGCGGCCTTGCGCAGATAGCTGTCGTCGTGTACGCTATCTTTTCCGGAGGGGGAATTGATGATCAGCTGGATATCTCCATTGGTGATCATATCCAAGATATTGGGACGTCCCTCGTAAAGCTTTTTCACTTTTTTGGCCGGGATACCAGCTTCGTGAATCAGATCATAAGTGGTACCGGTAGCCAGGATGATAAAGCCATCTTCGGCAAACGTTCTGGCCACTTCCACAATCTCCGGTTTGTCCTTGCGATTGACAGAGATCAGTACGGTGCCCTCTAAAGGCAGACGGGACTGGGTAGCTTCCTGAGCCTTATAAAATGCTTCGCCATAGGAATGGGAAAGTCCTAGAACTTCGCCGGTGGAACGCATCTCCGGCCCTAATACTGGGTCGACTTCTTGGAACATATTGAAGGGGAATACGGCTTCCTTGACGCCATAGTTGGGAATTTCCTGTTCTTTTAACTGGGGTATCGGCGATGGCCGGCCAGTCAATTCTGCCGTGATAATATCGGTGGCCAGAGGCACCATACGAATATTGCATACTTTGGATACTAGAGGCACGGTTCGCGATGCCCGGGGGTTGGCCTCCAGCACATAGACTTTGCCATTTTCGATGGCATACTGCATATTCATGAGTCCTCGTACATGCATTTCCTCGGCAATTTTCCGGGTATATTCCTGGATTGTTTTCACATTTTCCGGAGAAATGTGAAGGGAGGGGATAATACAAGCAGAGTCACCAGAGTGAACACCGGCCAGTTCGATATGTTCCATAACGGCAGGGACAAAGGCGTGCGTACCATCGCTGATGGCGTCGGCTTCACATTCCATAGCATGATTCAAGAAGCGATCAATCAGAATCGGGCGATCCGGAGTTACGCCTACAGCCGCCTGCATATAACCGATCATGTTCTCATCGTCGTAGACAACTTCCATTCCTCGTCCTCCCAGAACATAAGAAGGGCGAACCATTACGGGATATCCGATTTGATTGGCGATTTTAAGGGCTTCTTCTACGGTGGTGGCCATGCCAGATTCAGGCATGGGAATTTCCAATTTTTCCATCATGGCGCGGAATAGGTCCCGATCTTCAGCGAGGTCAATGACGGATGGAGAGGTGCCCAAAATACGAACCCCATTCTTTTCCAGTTCGGCAGCCAGATTCAGTGGAGTCTGCCCGCCGAACTGGGCAATCACGCCTAGTGGTTTTTCTTTTTTATAGATGCTCAATACATCTTCCAGAGTCAGGGGCTCAAAATACAATTTGTCGGAGGTATCATAGTCCGTGGACACGGTTTCGGGGTTACAGTTGACAATGATAGTCTCAAAACCCAGCTTTTTCAGAGCCAGAGAGGCGTGAACACAACAGTAATCAAATTCGATGCCCTGTCCGATACGGTTGGGGCCGCCGCCAAGGATCATGATCTTGGGGTTATCGGTATGGATCGGGTTTTTGTCTGGGGCATTGTAAGTGGAATAGTAATAAGCACTGTCCGTGGTACCGCTGACATGAACTCCTTCCCAGGCTTCCTCTACTCCCAGCTCGATGCGATGATTGCGGATCGTGTCTTCTGGAATTTCCAAAAGCTGGCTTAAATATTTGTCAGAGAAGCCGTTTTTCTTGGCAGAGATCAGCAGTTCGTCCGCAGGAAGGGCGCCCTTATGAGTCAACAGAGCTTCTTCCTCATCTACCAACTCTTTCATTTGTTGAATAAACCAGGTTTTTACCTTGGTAATATCATGAATTTCTTCTACGGTAGCTCCTTTGCGCAGAGCTTCGTACATGATAAAATGACGTTCACTGGAAGGAGTGATTAACATTTGCAGAAGCTGTTCTTTTGTTCGGGTATCAAAATCTTTGGCATGACCCAGGCCATAGCGTCCGGTTTCCAGGCTGCGAATAGCCTTCTGAAAGGCTTCTTTATAGGTTTTTCCAATACTCATAACTTCGCCGACGGCCCGCATCTGGGTGCCCAATTTATCCTCTACCCCTTTGAATTTTTCAAATGCCCAACGGGCAAATTTGATCACTACATAATCGCCGTCCGGTACATACTTGTCCAAAGTGCCATATTTGCCACAAGGGATATCCTTTAAGGTAAGTCCAGTGGCCAGCATGGCAGATACCAGGGCAATCGGAAAACCGGTGGCTTTCGAGGCAAGAGCAGAAGAACGGGAAGTACGGGGATTGATCTCAATCACGACAATACGGTCAGAGACGGGATCATGGGCAAACTGTACGTTGGTGCCGCCGATAACCTGCACAGACTCCACAATTCGATAAGCTTGTTCTTGCAGACGCTTCTGGCATTCTTCGGAGATGGTCAGCATGGGGGCGGAGCAGAAGGAGTCACCTGTATGAACGCCAAGGGGATCGATATTTTCAATGAAGCAGACGGTGATCATATTGCCTTCTTTATCTCGGACTACTTCCAACTCCAGCTCTTCCCAGCCAAGGATGGATTCTTCCACCAGTACCTGACCGACCAGGCTGGCCTGTAATCCGCGGGCACAGACGGTTTTTAATTCTTCTTTGTTGTACACCAGACCGCCGCCGGCGCCTCCCATCGTGTAAGCGGGCCGAAGGACAACCGGGTATCCCAGCTGATCTGCAATGGCAAGCGCCTCATTTACCGTGTAGGCAACTTCGCTGCGAGCCATCTCAATGCCCAACGCATTCATGGCTTTTTTGAATTCGATTCGATCTTCGCCCCGCTCAATAGCATCTACCTGGACACCGATTACTTTGACCTGGTATTTGTCTAAAATACCTTCCTTATAGAGCTCCGCGCAGAGATTCAGTCCGGATTGGCCGCCCAGGTTTGGCAATAATGCGTCCGGACGCTCTTTGGCAATGATCTGCTCTAGCCGTTGTACGTTTAAAGGTTCGATGTAGGTGACATCGGCAGTTTCCGGGTCAGTCATGATGGTGGCGGGGTTGGAGTTGACCAGAACGATCTCGTAACCCAGCTTTTTCAACGCTTTGCATGCCTGAGTACCGGAGTAGTCGAACTCGCATGCCTGACCAATAATGATGGGGCCGGATCCGATGATGAGAACTTTGTGGATATCGGTTCGCTGCGGCATAATAAAATCCTCCTTGTTCTGTGTTAGTTTTATGACGGAATATCTGAAATACCTAATTGATGAATTGTTCTCTTACATTATATAGGAAAATGAAAATATGGCAAGGATTTTCTTTGGGGAAAGGGGATAATAGAGAATTTTGAAAAAGGACAAGGTTTGACAGTTCCACGTCATTCAGATAAATGGTGGCAAAAGGTACGCCAAGGAAAAAAGGAGAGAAGCAATAAAAAATGGTCTGTTCCTTTTTCCGGTTTCGAGATTAAGAATTCCTAAAACCCCTGATTTTTACTAAAAACGAAACGAAAATATACAAACTCACTCCGTTCAGACAGTGTATATTTTCGTTTCAACGCTAAAATCAGGGATTTAAGGAATTCTAAATCTCTGCAAAGTCAAAATCTACAGACCATTTTTTATTGCTTCTCTCCTTTTTTCCTTGGCTGCGTTTTTCGTTTCCTCACCTAAATGACATTGTTTGACAGTTTAAGCGTTTCGGGAGCAGAAATTATCCTGGGAAAGGAAAACGGTCAGACTTTGTAGTTGGATTAATGGGTTTTTCCTTCAGCAGCCAGAATATCTTTTTTGTTTTCTGCAATTGCCAAAAGAGCGGCCTGGATACCACAAGCGATATCTGGAATTCCCAGACAAGGAGCAGGATGGGGACGATGGACTACCTGACTGGGGACAAAAGGAACATGCATAAAACCGCCGCGAATATGGGGATAGTGACGGGCGAGAATATATAAGACTCCGTACATCAGGTGATTACATACAAAAGTTCCGGCGGTGTTGGATATGCTGGCCGGAATGCCAGCTGCACGGATCTGCTGAACCATAGCTTTGATGGGTAAAGTAGCAAAGTAGGCAGGGGCGCCGTCGGCAAAGATTGGCTGATCGATGGGTTGATTGCCTTCATTATCTTTAATACGAGCATCGTCAATATTGATGGCGACTCGCTCGGGAGTTAGCTCATAGCGACCGCCGGCCTGGCCGATACATAAAACAGCGTCGGGTTGTTCTTTTTCAATCGCCGCCTGGACCGTGGCAATGGATTTGCGAAATACAGTTGGAACTTCAACCTTGATGATTTTGATATCATCGATTTGGTCGGGAATCTGTTTGATAGCTTCTAGTGCCGGATTGATCAAGTCGCCGTCAAAGGGATCAAATGCAGTAAGAAGAATTTTCATAAGTCAGGGGTTCCTTTCTGTTTTTTGGTAAATTTTATCATATGCCAAAGGTAGTGACAATCGGCCAATGTCATTAAGATAAGGAAACGAAAAGCATAGGCAAGGAAATGAGGTGAGAACCAACGCCAAACCGTCTGTGGGATTTTGACTTTGCAGAGATTTAGAAGTCCTTAAATCCCTGAATTTGGCGTTGAAACAAAAATATACATTGTCTGAGCGGAGCGAGTTTGTATATTTTCGTTTCGTTTTTAGC
>JAAWNY010000063.1 GCA_022799175.1 Lachnospiraceae bacterium
AGGAATTCTTAATCTCGAAACCGAAAAAAGGAACAGACCATTTTCTATGGCTTCTCTCCCCGCTTTCTTGGCGTACCTTCTGTCACTGCTTATCTAAATAACATTGCACCTACCCTCTTTATCCTTTTATCATTTGGAAAACAGGAGTTCATACTATGTCACAAAACGATCGCATTTATGTCGCCATTGACCTGAAGTCTTTCTATGCCTCCGTAGAATGTGTTGAGCGGGGTCTTGACCCTCTCACTACCAATTTGGTGGTAGCCGACAAAAACCGCACCGAGAAAACGATCTGTCTGGCGGTATCCCCTTCTCTGAAAGCATATGGGATCCCTGGACGCCCACGCCTATTTGAGGTCATTCAGAAAGTCAAACAAATCAATTCCGAAAGAAAGCTTTCTGCCCCTGATCATATTTTTACTGGTTCCTCCTTCCACGACCCGGAAGTCAGATCTCATCCGGAATTATCCTTCGATTACCTTGTTGCTATCCCGCAGATGGCTCTCTATATCGAATACAGCACCCGAATCTATAATATTTACCTGAAATATATCGCTCCAGAAGATATTCATGTATATTCTATTGATGAAGTATTGATCGACGTTACCAGTTATCTCTCTGTTTGCCATCCTTCCGCTAGAGAACTAGTCGGAAAGATTCTCCGGGACATCCTGCAAAGTACTGGTATTACCGCTGCCGCCGGAATCGGGACAAACCTTTATCTGGCCAAAGTTGCCATGGACATAGTAGCCAAACATGTATCTCCGGATGCGTACGGAGTTCGGATCGCAGAACTTAACGAAATCTCCTACCGACGCCTTTTGTGGACCCACCGTCCGCTGACTGACTTCTGGCGCATCGGGCACGGCTATGCAAAAAAGTTAGAAGAGCATGGACTTTACACTATGGGAGATATCGCCCGCTGTTCTTTGGGAAGTCCCAATGATTTCCATAAAGAAGAGCTACTGTACCGCCTCTTTGGTATCAATGCTGAACTGCTGATCGATCACGCCTGGGGAGTGGAATCCTGTACCATGGAAGATATCAAATCTTATCAGCCGGAAAACAACAGTATTGGAGGCGGTCAGGTTCTTCGATATCCCTATTCTTTTGACAAGGCACGGCTCGTGATCAAAGAGATGGCGGATCAGTTGGCTCTGGCTCTGGTTGACAAGGGCCTCTTAACCGATCAGTTGATCCTGACTGCAGGCTACGATATGATAAATCTAACAGATCCTCAAATATGCCAAAAGTACAAAGGCCCTATCTGTACCGATTCTTATGGGCGAAAGATTCCCAAACATGCTCATGGCACGATTCATCTGTCCCCAAAAACCTCTTCCGCAAGACAGATCATAAACGCTGCCCTAGAACTGTTCGATCAAATTGTCGACAAAAACTTGCTGATTAAAAGAATCTATATCACAGCTGCTCACATAACGCCAGAAGCTCTCGCAAAAAATCCAGAATCCTTTGAACAGCTTAATCTGTTTACCGACTATGAGCAGCAAGAAACACAACGACAAGAAGAAATGGCTATCCTAAAAAAAGAAAAACAGATGCAGCAAGCTATACTCTCTGTCAAAAAGAAATTTGGCAAAAATGCTATTTTAAAAGGTATGAGTCTGGAAGATGGCGCCACTGCCAGAGAGCGGAATCGACAGATTGGCGGTCATAAGGCATGACCATTCTTCCCATTTTTACTGAAAAGGAGTATTTTATGAAACATTTTCAACCAGAGACCTTTCCCTATGAGGATATTGTGAATCTTACGCGTCCTATCTCCCCCGCCCATCCTCCTATGCCCAAAGCGGATCGGGCTGCACAGTTTGCCCCTTTTGCTGCTTTGACCGACTACCATGAGGCGATCCGAGAAGCCACTCGTTTCACAGATGAAAAAAAAGAGCTGGATGAACAAGCAATATCTCTTCTGAGCGAAAAGCTTCATTTCCTGCAGCAAAACGTCCATCTTCACCCCAAAATCACCATCCTTTATTTTCTTCCGGATAGACAAAAAGCCGGCGGCACTTATCTTTCTGCCACTGGCTTTCTAAAAAAAATAGATAGAAACAATCATGTCGTGATCCTGCAAAACGGTACTTCCATTCCTTTTGATGATATTATAGAGATTCTGGACTTTTGATTACTTCCTTTTGTGAGCCCACCGATTACTTCTCCAACACTACCACCTCGTACGGCCTTAGCCCTAGCTCTCTGCCGCTTTGCTGGCTATCCTCATAATTTCCCAGCAGTTTTCTATAGTTCATCCATGGCGCTTCCAATAATACTGTAGTTTCGGCATCTGTTAAATTATAAAATGCTACCAGTTTTTCTTCCTCATAGCATCTTTGATATGCCAGTATATCCGGGTTATCTCTCTCCAGAAATACAATTCTCCCCTCGGATATCACCATCTTTTCTTTCCGCAGTTTTATCAGTTTCTTATAAAAAGAATATACCGAATCTGGATCTGCAATCTGTTTCTCTACATAGATTTCCGGATAATTATCCGCCATTTCTATCCAAGGGGTTCCCTTGGTAAATCCCCCATTTTCTTCTGCTGACCACTGCATAGGGGTTCGGCTATTATCCCTGGATCTGGCCGCCAGAACAGACATCGCCTCTGCTTCTGTTTTTCCTTGCTCCAAAAGAATTCGATAATAATTCAGACTTTCTACGTCCTGATACTGGGAAATATTTTGATAATGAGGATTGGTCATCCCAATCTCTTCCCCCTGATAAATATAGGGGGTCCCCCGCATCAGATGTATCGCTGCTGCCAGCATCTTTGCTGACTCTTTCCAAAATCTTCCCTCATTCCCCAATCGACTGATTATCCGAGGCTGATCGTGGTTACACCAGAAAAGAGCATTCCATCCATTCCCTTGTTCCATTCCCAACTGCCAGTCCTCAAAAATTTTTTTAAGCATCCTCCGATCTGGTTCCATCAAACTCCATTTATCCCCATTCTTATAATCCACTTTCAGATGATGAAAGCTAAAACACATAGACAATTCTCTCTCCTGAGGATTCGCGGTGGAATAGCGAATACAGTCTTCCAGATGGGTCGAAGACATCTCTCCCACCGTCACCATCTCGGCAATATTCGTATCTCTGACTAATTCCTTGATATATTCATGAACATGAGGACCATCCGAATAGAATCTCCGGCCATCACCTTCTAAATCATCTTCAAAGATTGCTGGTTTGGAAATCAGATTTACCACATCAAAGCGAAATCCCTGGATTCCTTTTTCTTTCCAAAAACAAATCACCTTCTTTAGCTCTTCTCTCACCTTGGGATTATCCCAGTTTAAGTCCGCTTGTGTCACATCAAAAAGATGAAGATACCATTTCCCCAGAGAAGGCACATACTCCCATGATGTTCCCCCAAACTTGGACTGCCAGTTGGTAGGCGGATGCTTCGAATCGCCTTCCTTGAAAATATAATAATTTTCATACTCTTTTTCTCCGGCAAGCGCCCTCTGAAACCAGGGATGAGCGGTGGATGTGTGATTAAACACCATATCCAGCATCACCCCCATTCCTCTTTGGCTGCTTTCCCGAATCAACGCCTCCATATCCGCCATGGTTCCAAATCTCGGATCAATGGCACAATAATCTTCCACATCGTATCCGTTATCATTCTGTGGAGAAGAAAATACCGGAGTGAGCCATAGATAAGAAACCCCCAACTCCTGTAAATAATCCAACCGCTCTAAGATCCCCCGCAAATCTCCCACCCCATCTCCATCTGAATCCTGAAAAGACTTGGGATATATCTGATATATTACTTTATTTCTAAAACTTGTCATCGCTCTGCTCCTTCATTATAACTACTCAAATCTCACAATAACAGTCTCTTTTTCCGTTACATCCAATCCAGTATAAAACTGAATGTTTTTTGTCTCCCCTTCATTGGGAATTACACAGATCGTTACATCACGATGGCCGGCCTCCTTGATTTTATTCCGATCAAACCGAATCAGTGGATCTCCTGTCTTCACGCTCTGTCCCAAAGTGACCAGATATTCAAAACCTTCTCCTGCCATCTCCACGGTATCCAATCCCACATGCAGCAAAATCTCCATGCCGTTTCCCATCGTTAGCCCGCAAGCATGTCTTGAATCGTCCATCAACGCTGTTACCTTTCCCTCAGCCGGGGCATAGACTACATTGTCTGTTGGCTCAATCGCCATACCTCTGCCCACAATACCCGCAGAGAAAACGCCATCGTTTACCTCTTCCAGAGAGATGGCTCTCCCCCGTAGAAAAGATACCAATTGTCCACAGACTTCCATTTTTTTGTTTGCCTTTCCTGTTTCCACAGCGGTGCCTGTTGCCATATCATAATCGGCCTCAGAAACCATATCGGACAAGTTAGCAGTTTCACTGTCATTTTCTACCGACACAATCCGTCTCTTTCCTACAATCATTGTCAAAACAAAAGGAACTATCATCGCAATTGCCATACACACAGCAAAACTTATCATCGAAGTCGGCCGAATCGAAAGAATCCCTGGCAATCCTCCTACTCCGATGGCATTGGCTGTCGTAGAAGTAGCCACACAAACCACTGCCGCGATACCTGAACCAATCATCCCACACACAAAAGGAAATCCCTGTTTTAAATTCACTCCAAAGATTGCTGGTTCCGTTACTCCCAGATAGCAAGAGATACACGCCGGAACATTGACTTCTTGTGCCTCTGCGTTCTTTCTTTGTAATGCCATCATTCCCATAACTGCCGATCCCTGAGCAATATTAGACAAAGCTATCATAGGCCACAACATCGTTCCGCCATAATCTGCAATCAATTGAAGATCAATGGCGTTGGACATATGGTGAAGTCCGGTTATTACTAACGGCGCATAAATCATTCCAAAAACAGCGCCAAACACCACCTTGAAGGAACCAGTAATGCCCGAATATACCACAGCAGAAACGGCAGAACCGATTTTCCATCCCACCGGTCCCAATATGAAATGAGAAGCCATAACTGCCAGCAGGAGGCTTGAGAACGGAACCACAATCATCGAAACCACCTGAGGCGTTATCTTCCGGAAAAACTTTTCCAAGTATACCAGAGTAAACGCTGCCAGAATAGCTGGAATCACCTGAGCCTGATAACCGATCCGGTTCACCTGGATAAATCCAAAATTCCATTTAGGAATATCCGCTACCGCCGTACCTGCAACTGCATAAGCATTTAACAACTGGCCAGACACCAAGGTAAGACCGAGTACGATTCCCAGCATCTGCGTAGTTCCCATCTTCTTTGTCACGGACCAGCATATTCCTACAGGCAACATATGAAACACCGCCTCACCGATAAGCCATAGGAAACTGTCAATCCCCGCCCAAAACTGACTGATATCACATAAAGTCTTTGTCCCGTTTTCAAACAAATACAAACTGTCAATACAGTTGCGGAATCCCAAGATCAAGCCCCCTGTAATAATGGCCGGAATCAATGGTGCAAAAATCTCTGCTAGCGCAGTAACGATTCTCTGCAACACATTTTGATTTTTCTTGGCCGCCTGTTTTACCGCATCTTTAGACACCCCTTCTATCCCAGCCACGACGATAAAATCATGATAAAAGTCTGCGACTGTATTGCCAATAATCACTTGAAATTATCCTGACTGGGTAAAACTTCCCTTCACTACCTTCATGGCTTCAATTTTCGTAATATCTGCCTGAGAAGGATCTGCCAGTGCAAACCGCATTCTGGTCATGCAATGAGATACTGCTGCAATATTATCTCTGCCGCCCACCAGGTTCAACAGTTGTTTTGCTTCCTCTGTATACTTACCCATATTTTACTCCTCCATTTTCTCTTGGGGAATATTCCCCAATGTTTGTTTTGCTATTTTAAACCCGCCGCGCAAACTTGTTTAAACATGTTGCATCCTTTATATCATACTTATTTAAACATGTCAACCTTTTTATTGTTTAAACAAGTATAGTTTTTTACTTGACTTTGTCTGCTAACGCTTTATAATTAGGTACAAATGATTTTATTCACCCATGAAAATCCACTCAAAACATTCACAATGGATCAAAAAACAGAAAAGGAGTCTAGAATGCCAAAAAGTAAATATGAGACTATATATAAAGATTTAAAAAGAAAAATAGAATCCCATGAATTTGCCTATCAAAAACTGCTCCCATCAGAAAATATCCTGATTCAGACTTATGGCTGCTCCCGTAATACCGTGCGCCGGGCCATCAGTCGCTTAGTCACAGACGGCTATGTCCAAACCTTACAGGGAAAAGGAGTCCGCAATATCTATCTCCCTACTCAACAAACAGCTTTTACCTTGGGAGAAATAGAAAATTTTCGGGAATCTGCCATCCGCAATGGACAAATTCCCTCCACAAAAGTTCTGCTATTTATGGAACTCACAGCTGACGAATCCCTTTCCAGAAAGACCGGCTTTTCTGTCGGATCGGAAATCTATTATATTCAACGGCTGCATTTTCTCGATGGCATCCCCTTGATTATCAATCACAACTATTTCCTGAAAAGCTCTTCTTATGGCCTTACCAAAGAGATTGCTGAGGATTCCATCTACCATTACTTAGAGCAAACTCTTCACATGACAATTGTCAACAGCCGCCGCATCATGACCGTAGAAAAAATCACAGAGATTGATGAGAAATACCTATCTCTTAATTCTGAGGAGTATAACTGTATGGCCGTTATCAGCAGCTACACTTACAACAGCGACGGCATCATGTTCGAATTTACTCAATCGCGTCATCGCCCCGATTCTTTCCGGTTTCAGGATAATGCGGTGCGAAAATGAGAATACTTTTTAAAGTTTTTTTACAAAACATGAATAAAGAAGTATCACAAATATAATCCTCTTGACTGCCAAATACGCCATCCGCCATTTTCATATTCTGTGCTCGATGGTTCATGCAAACAAGATATGAAAATGGCGAATGGCGTATTTGGGAAACTAGCTTTCGCACATCTTTATTTTACCTATCCAATCAAATCTTCCTTCGTACTAGCAGATTTGACTTAAGAAACATTTGTCACTCCGTAATGGCCCATACACGCGCCGGAAGCCCTGTCGCCCCTTCAATTCTCGGATAAGAAACAACAATTACTGCCCCGGCCGCAGCCACCTGATCCAAATTGGTCAGTACTTCCACCTGAAGCTTTCCTTTGTCTAGCACATACCGTTCACAAGCTAAATCTCCGGCTGCCGCCGCTTCTAGGGAGGCATCAGTATCCAACGCTTCATGTCCGTTGGCCGCCGCATTTCTCTCCTCATAAATATATCGAAGCGCCTCCATAGACCAGCCAGGGAAATTCTCCCCGCCATCGGCATCTACTCCGGAAAGCGCATCCATATTTGGCCATCTCTTTGACCAGTCTGTGCGAAGGGCCACAAAAGCTCCCTCCGGAATCGCTCCATACTGCGCTTCATACGCCCGAATATCCTCTGCTGTAACCACATAGGTCGGATTCTCTTTCACTTTTTTTGACACGTCAATCACGCACAGCGGAAAAACCAAATCTCTCACCCCATAATTATCAGACAACTCTCGGTTCTTCACAAAATGTCCAGGAAAATCAATATGTGTTCCGAATTGCCCTGGAAACTTAAAAGTCTGAATTAAACAGTCAAGCATTTCGTTTCCCCAGTCAAAACAAGTGGTTCCCAACTCAACCGATCCTTCTGGAATCCCTGCCCAGTAAGGGCTGTCATTGTTCAGAGAATGAGAAAGCTCCACCCAATGATATTTTTTTGCTTCTTTCAATGCTTCCCATAATTTGTACATAAATAAGCTCTCCCTCTGCTTTATCTTATTCTAAGATCTCTGTCACATCTTTCAAAAGTTTGATAATCGGTAAATGCTGGGGACACTGTTTTTCACACTGTCCGCATTCGATACAATCCGATGCCTTTCCACTCCCCACATTCTGCACCTGATGAAAATATGCTGTCTTGGCAGATGCTGTCTGCAATTCTCCAAATTGGCTAATCTTGTTGATTAGCTTAAAATAGTCAGGAATTGCTATTTTCTTCGGACAGCCATCCACACAATAGCGACAGGCCGTACAAGCGATTCTTTCTTTTTCTTTGATAATCGTTGCCACCCGATCGATCCTCTGTTTTTCTGATTCTGAAAGCGCCTGAAAATCCTGCATATAAGAAAGGTTGTCCTCCAGCTGCGTCTCTTCACTCATGCCAGATAAGACCATAACCACATTTTCCAGGGAAGCCGCGTACCGGATAGCCCAGGAAGCAACCGATCGATCCGGATTTGCTTCTTTCAACAATTTCTCCGCTTCCTTGGGAACGCTTGCCAAAAGACCCCCTTTGACTGGTTCCATCACAATAACTGGTTTTGCAAACTTTTCACACACTTTATAACATTTGCCAGATTGTACTTCCGGATCCTTCCAATCTACATAATTCAGTTGCAATTGAACATATTCCATCTCTGGATGTCTTGTCAGAATCTCTTCCAGTACATCTGCCGTATCATGAAAAGAAAATCCTAAATGCCGGATTTTTCCCTCTGCCTTTTTCTGCCTCACAAAATCAAAAGCATGGATTTGCTCTGCCAGAGTGAGTCGTTCCTTGTTCATGGCATGAAGCAGATAATAATCAAAATAATCCACACCACAACGTTCCAACTGCGCCTGGAAAAATCCCTCCAGCTCTTCTCTTTTCTGAACAATGAAAAAACTGAGCTTATCCGTGATCGTATAGGATGTCCTGGGAAATCGTTTTGCCACACATTCTCGAAAAGCAATCTCACTGTGTCCCCCGCCATGATAAGGCGTTGCCGTATCAAAATAATTAAATCCGGCCGCCATATACCGATCTGCCATCTGGCAAAATCTCTCATAGTCCACTTTTGTGCTATCTGCCATATCATGAAGTGGCAGGCGCATAAGACCAAATCCCAATTTTTTAGTATTCATCAAGATCCTCCTTGTCCGCTAAAAACAGGTATCTGTTTTATCTGACGGATTCCTGTCAAATAGGAGACACAAAACGCTTATCCTATTATTCTAATTATCATACATAATCCGCGGATCATAGGCTTTCTACAATTATGCTACTGAAAACTGATCCTTTCCTACAGAGCACAGCGGACATTCAAAATCCTCTGGAATATCCTCCCATTTCGTTCCTGGTGCTATCCCACCATCCGGATATCCCTGCTCCTCATCATATTCCCAGCTACACACGTCACATACATACTTCATATCGTTTCTTCCTCCTTTTTAATTATAGATACCACCTTTATTGTAAGATAAACGCATCTTCCAGTCAATCATTAATCCATTGATAAACATCCTAATCTTATGGCTGCCAATACCTTATCGTCACAATACCCGCTGTTCTACTCCTCTTTTCATGAAACTGCCATGCTTATTGCCAGTTCCACGATGTCTATGCCTATGATGGCCGTCCGACGGGATCGTCTCTTTATCTTCCCTTTCTGTTCCGTTATTTTTCTGCCTTTCATCCTCCAATCCATTCCCGGCATACGGCTCCCTCTCATCTCCTGTATCTTCTCCATGATGCTGCTCTCCTTTTTCCTTCAGCATCTCATCTGTCAAATTCTGAATTTCCCTCATGCTCATACCCTGGATTTCTTCTGGTGTAATATCCGGATAAAACTTTTGCAATTCCAAAAAAGCCCTGTACTTTCCGCAGGACATTCCATGTCCATGGGCTGGCGCAACCTCTCTCGAATCCGCAGAATAACAATAAGTGTTTTGATGCTTTGCCACACAAGATTCCATATCAGAAAGGATTCTCACCGACTGAGTCCCCTTGGATTCCATAACGGTAATCGTCATAATCTCATCTTGGGACAGTAAGTCAACTATTCTTTCATTTTCCAGTATCTGATTGACCGCCTCCCGATATCCCATAAACCGAATATTCAATGAAGCCGCTAGTTCCCGTCCGTCCTCGTTGTATGCCTCCACCACAACCACCCGGTCAAACCGGTTAATTCCCAGCTCAAGAGAAGGATTGACGTCAATACTGATTTTCGCTGTAGGGGTAAAATAGAACCAGTGGCCGCCAAACATCAAAAACAACAGGCACACCGTCACAGAGGCAAGATACGGATAGCGGTTTATCCCCCGCTTTGTATATCCCTGAATCTTCCCTGTAAGAAATTCCCTGGTCTTTTCCTTTAGCTCCTCTCCGGCCTGCACCTGATCAAAGGCTTCTCTTATTCGGTCATTCATATCCATCACCTCCCAGCTTCTCCCGGAGCATCTGCTTCGCCCGCGTCAGGATTGTATAAACTGTATTAACATTTTTCCCCAAAATCCGACCAATTTGGGGGGCCGTATAATCCTCATAAAAATGCAGATACACCACTTCTCGGTATTTGGCTGGAAGTGAAAGCACGGCCTCCAAAACTTCCCGATTGTCCGGTGGCATAATCGCCGGCTGATCTAAGACTTCCTCAAAAGACACGGTACGACTTCGGAAAAAGCTTTTCAGCAAATCCTTGCAGGCATTAACTGTAACCCGAATAAACCAGGCTTTCTCATGTTCCTCATTTTCAAATGAAACAGAACTAAGGACATACTTCAAAAAAACATTTTGAAATATGTCCTCCATATCTGCACGATTCTTAAGATACACCATGCAAAGCCGTCGAACCATATCCGAATACTGTTCAATGGCCCGGTTTACCTCCTGCTCATTCCGCATCCCCAAACCCCATTCGTCTGTCGCTCTTCCCTCTTATTGATTTCACTGCCTACCGACAATGCCTTCCATGACCACCATGCCCATACCCAGAACCATTATGGGGGCAAATGCCATCTGCATAGTAATCACAAATACCATCCTGATTGGCATCTACATAATGAACACCATGCCAATTTTCATCGCTGTTATTCATACTGCAGTAATCGCAAATCCCGTCTCCATCTTCATCCGCGTAGGCACAGGTTGTACTTGCAAAATCGCAGACACCGTCATCGTTTGCATCACGGAAATGACATCCACGACCTGCTGCAAATGCACTTGTAGCACCAAAACTGAATATCATTGCTGCTGCCAAAATACCTGCTAATTGTTTTCTCATATCCTTGATCTCCCATCATCATTGATAACCGTTTCCGGTTTCAACAGGAATACGATTGAGACCGGCCAATCCATTCATAATTTTCAAAAATTTTTCAATCCGTTCCTTCCTTGCCCTTTTTTAATTTCATTTCTTCCATCCACACTCCGGAAAATTTCCACATTTTTAACAGGTCAATTATAACTTATCATTTATTTTTCACAAAATCAATAATATTTCCAAAAAATCATTTTCAAATATCATCATAATCGCACAATAATCACATTATTGACATATGTCTAAAATCCATCTATAATAAATGACAATCCAATTCCCCAACCCTTCAACCAACCTTCCGCCCGTAAAAAAGGAGCCTCTATGCCAAGACCGACAAAATGCAGAAAAGTATGCCATTTCCCACGAGTCCTGGAATTTTTTCCCTCTCAGGGAAAAGAGCCCAATGTCCCGGTGATTCTCACGGTAGATGAGTATGAGACCATTCGCCTGATTGACAAGGAAGGCTTGTCTCAAGAACAGTGCTGCGAGTTTATGCAGATTGCCCGAACTACCGTGCAAAGAATCTACGAAAATGCCAGAAAAAAGCTTGCCGTTGTACTTGTAGATGGACTTCCCCTGCGCATCGAAGGCGGGGACTTCTGGCTATGTGACGGCCAAACCACCCACTGTGGACATGACAAGTGCTTTAAGCACCAATACCATCAAAAATATAAAAAACCAAAAGGAGAGTTTATTATGAGAGTCGCTGTAACTTACGAAAATGGCCAAATTTTTCAACATTTTGGCCATACAGAACAATTTAAAGTTTATGACATTACTGATGGCGTGATCACCGCCTCCGAGATTGTTGACACCAATGGCAGCGGTCACGGGGCATTGGCTGGCGTCCTCCATGCATTGCAAGTGGATGCCCTGATCTGTGGCGGCATTGGTGGCGGTGCCCAGATGGCACTCGCAGCCGCCGGCATCCAGCTGTACGGTGGTGTTTCCGGTGAGGCTGACAAGGCAGTAAAAGCCCTGGTTTCCGGTCACCTAGAATTCAACCCCAATATTCAGTGCAACCATCATCATGGCCAAGAACATGCCTGCGGTGAACATGGTTGTGGTGATAAAAATCATTGCCATGAGCTGCCTCCAAACCAAGGATAATCCCTGAGGTCGGAAACCATAGGTAAAATCAATGGGGAGAGGAAAACCTATGAGAATAGATTTTCATTTCCCCATTTAATCCTTAAATTTATCTCTAACTAGTTCCTAACACATTTACTTTCAGCCAAATGACGCAGAATGAATTTTCAGTCTGATGGAAATTTATCCTGCAAAGTTGCGCCAGATATCATATAGACAGCACATCAAATTATACTAGGATTCGACTGGTATTTCAATCTGAACAATATAATCCTCCATCCGGTCAACTACATTTTCATTAATCCCCATCTCATAGGAAAAACCAGACAATTTTATCCCTTGTTCCCTGGCAAAATCAAAAATCTCCTGATATCGCGATGGCAACCTTTCCCAATCCCCTTTATAAAATCCTCTCACATATTTTCCTCCCGGCTGGATATGCAACCCATCTCTCTTTATCGGAAACGGAATTTCAATAAACAGCCTGGAATACTTATCAAAATTTCCCTGATACAAATTTTCTACAGAAATCATAGTACCATAAGATGCATCATGAAGCCGGCGCAATTGATACTTTTTTGTCTCTGCCGTAATCATCTCTACTTGCTTTTCAAAAGAAGTATGAGGATCGATATCCACGGTTACCAGGCAACGCTCTTCCTTTTCCACGATACAAATTTCTGTCAAATCCATAGTCAAAAGCGTCATCATATTCCGATGATGATTGCCTAGCGTTTTGCGAACTGCCCGCAGATGCTCAATATTCCGATCCAGATCCGCGATTCTTTCCTTTAATAATCGTTCCATACTGGCCGCAGAACGATTTTTCATAAAAGTCCGAATCTCTCCCACAGATACCCCTAACTCCCGCAATAACAAAATCGTCTCCAAAACAGAACTCTGATGATAACTATAATATCGGTATCCATTTTCCGGATGAATAAAAATCGGCTTAAACAGATCCGTTTCATCATACCACATCAACGTCTTTTTATTGATTCCATGCAGGGCCGCAAACTGACCTATGGTAAGCAATGTATCCCTTTTCTCCATGTTTTCTCCATTCGGCAAAGATATTTTCCACAATCATCGAAATATCTTTTTCATTCCCTCTTGACTGTACAGTTACTGTACGGTTTATTATAATCCCAGAAACCAATGAAAGCAAGACAAATAAATCAAAACACACAAGGAGAAAAAACATGTCTCAATCCCAAAACAATTCCGCCTCAAAACAAACCGCATATCACAAACCAGTCACCCTGAAAAATATTTTAAAATTCGCCGTCCCCACTATAATCATGACCCTTTTCATGTCCTTCTACACCATGGTTGACGGTTTGTTTGTCTCCAATCTGATTGGTACTCATGCACTGTCCGCCATCAATCTGACTGCGCCTTTCATCCAATTTGTAACTGCTATCTCTACCATGCTGGCTACTGGCGGCAGTGCTGTAATTATGAAAAAAATGGGAGAGCAAAAAATCAATGAAGCCAATGAAGATTTTACTTTCCTGATTCTAATCAATGTGGCTGTGGGGCTGATTATGAATATCCTGGGCTATCTGGCCATAGAAAATATCTTTGAAAACATGAATCTATCTCCCTGTGTATATAACTATTGTGTGAGATACTTGAGTCGGTATTTGTTGTTTACCGTTCCTATTCTTCTAATGAATAACTTTACTCTCTATATGATCGCCTCTGAAAAAGCAGCTCTGTCTCTCATCTGCTCTGTGACAGGCGGTATTTTAAACATGCTTCTCGATTATATTTTTATTGCCATCCTCCACATGGGAATCGATGGCGCTGCTATTGCAACGGGCCTGGGTTACTCTGTGACCGCCGTAGTCGGTCTGTTCGTTTTTAGCCGCAGAAAAAATCTTCTCCATTTTACCAAACCGGTCTTTCGATTGCGGGTTCTTGCGGATGCGACTGCCAACGGATGCTCCGAAATGGCCACCGCCTTAGTCACTGGCATCATCACTTTGCTATTTAACTGGACTATGCTGCGCTATGTGGGGGAAAACGGTGTGGCCGCCATTACCATCATCATGTATGTGTTGATGTTTGCAAGCTCCTTTTACACTGGTTATTCCTACGGGGTTGCTCCTATGATCAGCTACTATTACGGTGAAAAAAATCAAAAAAAACTAAGAAAACTAATCACAATCAGCCTGAAAGTAATTGCCGCAATCTCTCTGGTATCCGTTATTCTCTCCTTCTCTGCAACTAGGGCTTTCGTATCTATATTCGTCCGCTCAGACAATCCGGTATATGAACTGGCCGTGACCGGAAACCGCATCTGCAGCCTGGCTCTGCTCTTTATCGGATTTAATATTTTTGCCAGTGGAATGTTTACCGCATTATCCAATGGAATCATCTCGGCTGTCCTGGCATTTTCCCGATCTTTTGTATTTATGCTCATAACCATGCTGGTTCTTCCTGCATTATTGGGAATCCACGGAATCTGGCTAGCCACACCGGTGGCAGAGCTCATGTCACTAGGACTGTCAGCTGTGCTGTTTATAAAATACCGAAAGCGATACTTTTATTAAAACTTGTTTCTAATCGATCTGGCAGAGGATGCTCTGATTATTCCCCATCCTCTGCTCTGATACAACCGCTGAAAATATCAAAGCAGTTATACTTGAAATTTCTCAATCGCTTTTATGATCTTCTCATCCACGGCACGTGCCCGATTACTATTGTCATCTCCCTCCACATGAATCCCCTCAGACAACAGACCATTTTCCGTCCTCATAGCGGATCTTAACTTCGTTTCGATCCGTCAAATCAACCTCCATAGGATTGCTCCTCAGTTCTGAAAACATAGTACTTGTCTCAGCATTTGCCTGAAACCATATCTGTACCTTCTCCACCGGCTTAAACGTTGCTGTGCCAATCATAGAGCTCTGTTTGGAGACAAAAATTGGGGCAGACTCTTCCTCTCCGCTTTCATTGATAGATGTCTGAGAAACCGCAAAATGAATCTCGCCATACTCATTATCCACATTGAGGGAATCTATGCCTCCACCAGTAACCGGATTGGACAATATGCCGGTCCCGTCAAGAATCGTAATTTCTCCTAGACCTATCTTTACTACATTGGTAGAAGCCTCGACCTTAACTTGATCCCGAAACTCATTCGTCCCGAAAAGCTTATAGATCGGCTGCCAGGTAAATTTATTTTTAGAAAGGAACTTATGAATGGACTTCCAGATGACATTATAATCAAAGTCGCCGATCTTCTTTGCAAAGCATAAAGCATATCCAGATGCCTTTAAGGATCGAAGATCCGCTTCTGCAACCTCCACAATCACCGTCTTTTCCGTTGCCTCCAAAAGTTTTCGCAAACTTTTCGTATCCTCTACAAACTTCTGCTGCACTCTGTTCATACTATCTCGCGTCAAATTACTATTCATAAAATAATCCTCCTGAAATATGATATTGAAGTGTGATATCAACTGCTTCACTATTCATCCGATAGCACGAACATATGTACGAATTATTTTATCCAATTTCCTTCTTGGTAAGAAAGATTAATCACATCTTGATTCAAAATAACTTCCATAGCTCTGCTTCGGCCAGCCTTCACGATCTTGGCAGAAAAATCCGAAAAATAAACTCCACTCTCAACAAACTGCTCAAACCACACCTGTATCCTGTTATCTGGTCTTAGCACATAGGTGCCTTTGACCGACGCACAATCGGCAACAAATGCAGGTAAAAACATTTCACTTCCCTGATAATGGATTTTGCGACTAAAACCCGGATATATAGCACCATAGTCATTCACCATCTCAAACCCATCTTTTCTTGTTCCTCCGGTGACCTGACTAAAATTACCTTCCTGACTCATTGTAATCTTTTGACCCATAGAAATATTCACCGGTCCCACAGAAATCATAAGCTTTTTACGATCGATGTGATTCTTACAACAGAAAATCTGATATTCATCAAAAATAGCGATAACATTGTCACTTAAATAATCTTTTTCGGAAAAGCAAATAACATCGTATCCCATATCCATTTCCCTGCATGCCATACAGAATACATATTGATTTTGTTTTAAAAAAGTCAAATCCGCCCCCGCAACGTTAATATTTATAGTTATCATAAAAAATCCTTTCCATCAAAACTTGCTCAACTGCCGTTCCCTCGACCATATAGTAAAAGAAAACTCTTATTCATAAGCCAATGTCATGATGCTGGGATCAAAAGGTCTCGAATATATAAAATGCAGCAATTGTTTTTGAATTGTGTGTTATTTTGATATATTTTGCAGGAACATCCGAGAATATAATTTCAATCAATTTTAATACACTTAAAACAATTCAAATATAAGCTACCTTTTGACCCCAGCATCATGTCACTTAGTTAAAGAAACGAGAAATACAGTCAAGGAAGAGGGGAGCGAAGCAACGGGAAATCGTCTGTGATATTTTGACTTTGCAGAGATTTAGAAGTCCTTAAATCTCTGAATTTGGCGTTGAAACGAAAATATACATTGTTTGAGCGGAGCGAGTTTGTATATTTTCGTTTCGTTTTTAGCAAAAGTCAGGGATTTTAGGAATTCTTAATCTCGAAACCGGAAAA
>JAAWNY010000064.1 GCA_022799175.1 Lachnospiraceae bacterium
ATGCGCTCCAGCAGGACATGGGAGAAGATTTTGGGGTGCCCGAAGCAGTCAGGGCTGCCTTCTTTTATAGAGAAATGATAGTCCTGTGCAGGATTCGGGTTCTGGCAGTACGGTTCAAGGGCGGGGATCAGTGGGGTGCCGGCCTTGAAAGATTTTTTAAGACGTTCCACATAGCCCGGCAGTCCGTCATCAAAGCAGTCCAAAGGCCCGATATTGAAAACGACTTGCTTTTGCGGTATTTTCTTACCAGCCTGGTTCGTGACCCGGACAGACTGGACCAGGCGCAAATAAGGTTTTCCATTATTCGTAAAACATTCAACGTACATGAGACCCTCCCAAACTAGACCTATAGACCTACTATACAATTATACCATAAAACAATAAAAAAAGCAAGGAAAACCTTGCAAAATAAAGAAATTTTTTATGAAGCCGGTTTATTCAAGTGGCAAACTCGGGAAGCGCCATCTCCGCGGAAATGGTTGTAAAGGCAAAAATTATATGTTATGATAACATCTATTACGAAAAAGACCTGTTTATTCAGGTCTGTACATAGAAGGAGAACTCTCATGAAGTGGACGAAAATCACTTTGAGCACCACGACAGAAGCCGTCGATTGGATCAGCAGTATGTTGGATGAAATCGGGATTGAGGGCATTGAAATTGAAGATAATATTCCTCTTTCGGAGGCAGACACCAAGGGAATGTTTATTGACATTTTACCAGAGCTTCCACCGGATGACGGCACGGCGAAAATCAGCTTTTATCTGGAAGATCCGACAAAGATGGAAGGAACGATGCGGCAGGTGGAAGAGGGATTGGAGGATCTCCGGCAGTTTGTGGATATCGGAGAGGCGGCTATCGTGGTTTCCGAAACCGAAGATAAGGATTGGATTAACAATTGGAAACAATATTTTAAGCCATTTACTGTAGACGATATTTTGATCAAACCTACTTGGGAGGATGTGCCGGAAGAACATAAGGATAAGCTTCTGATTCAGATCGATCCAGGAACGGCATTTGGTACGGGAATGCATGAGACGACGCAGCTTTGTATCCGACAATTGCGCAGATATGTGAATGACAGTTCTGTGGTGCTGGATGTGGGAACCGGCAGCGGGATTTTGGGTATTGCGGCTTTGAAGCTTGGCGCCAAGTCGGTGTTTGGCACGGATTTAGATGAGAATGCGATTCACGCTGTGGCGGAAAATCTGGAAGCAAACGCGATTGCCAAGGAGACCTTTCAAGTAGTTCAGGGAAATATTCTTGATGATAAAAAGATTCAGGAGATGGCAGGGGAGGCGTGTTATGATATCGCGGTGGCAAATATTTTGGCGCCGGTGATCCTTTTGTTGCAGGCAGAAATCTGTCGTCATTTAAAGCGGGGAGGTCTTTTTATTACCTCTGGAATTATCAACACCAAGGAAGAAGAGGTGCGAGAGGCGATGGCGGCTAACAACGAGCTGGAGATTCTGGAAACGACTTATCAGGGAGACTGGGTGTCTATCACAGCGCGGAGGAGATAGAGAGGGAGCGAGGACGTGTATCATTTTTTTGTGACACCGGCTCAGGTGAGGGACGGATGTTGTTTTATCACGGGTCAGGATGTGAAGCATATCCGGAATGTACTGCGGATGAAGCCAGGAGAGCAGATTGGTATTCGAGATGGGATTTCTCACAATTATATTTGTAGCATTACAGAGATAGGAACAGAAGAGATCTGCGCCCGGATTCTGTCAGAAGAGGAAGACGGCAGTGAGTTGCCAGCTCGGATTTATTTGTTTCAGGGATTGCCCAAAGGGGATAAGATGGAGTGGATTATCCAGAAGGCGGTTGAGCTGGGAGCGTACCAGATCGTTCCAGTAGCCACACGGCGGGCAGTGGTGAAATTAGATTCCAAAAAGGCAGAAGCCAAGGGGAAGCGGTGGAATGCCGTGGCCGAAAGTGCCGCGAAACAGTCCGGACGGATGATGATTCCAAAAGTGAGCGGGGTAATTGGCTTTTCAGAAGCGTGTGCCATGGCAGGGCAGCTGGATTGCGCTTTGATTCCTTACGAGCTTGCCCGGGACATGGGGGAGACGAGAGAAGTTTTGAGCCGGATTCGCCCTGGTATGCAAGTGGGGATTTTTATCGGGCCGGAAGGGGGATTCGATGTGGAGGAAGTGGAGGAAGCAAAGGCAGCGGGACTTCTTCCCATTACCCTTGGACGGAGAATTCTGCGGACGGAAACGGCAGGCATGACGGCTTTGTCGATTTTGATGTTTCATCTGGAATCGTGACGGCCAAAGAGATTGTCTGAAAAAAGATATCGGTATAACCGTTATGACAAGGGGAGAAGGAGAAAAAGGAAGAGAAGAATGGAAGCATATTTTGATAATTCCGCGACTACACGGGTTTTAGACAGCGTAAAGGATATCGTGGTGAAGACGATGACGGAGGACTATGCCAATCCAGCGGCCAAACATCGACGCGGTATGGAGGCAGAACAGTATATTCGTATGGCCAGGACGGAGATTGCCAGGACTTTGAGGGTCTCAGAAAAGGAGATTTTATTTACTTCAGGAGGATCGGAATCCAATAACCTGGCATTGATAGGCGGAGCGTTGGCCAATCAAAGAGCAGGAAAACATATCATCAGCACGGGAATTGAACATCCCTCCGTATATCGGCCTTTGGAATATTTAGAGGAGCTGGGGTTTGAGATAACTTTTTTGCCAGTGGACCGGAACGGTCATATTTCCCTGGAGGAGCTTCAGAAGAGCCTTCGCGAGGACACGATTTTGGTTTCGGTGATGTATGTAAATAATGAGGTGGGCGCCGTGGAGCCGGTGGAGGAGATTTCACGGATAATTCGGAAGAAAAACTCCGCAACACTTTTTCATGTAGATGCGATTCAGGCTTATGGGAAATATATAATTCGTCCCCAAAAGCAGGGGATTGATCTATTGTCGGTCAGCGGTCACAAAATTCATGGTCCAAAAGGAGTAGGATTTTTGTATATTCGTGATGGTGTGAAGATAAAGCCGATGATCTACGGAGGCGGCCAGCAGAGGGATATGCGTTCGGGTACGGAAAATGTTCCGGGAGTAGCAGGACTCGGGGTGGCGGCCAGGGAGATGTACCGAGATCATGAGGCCAAAATAGCCCGCTTAACGGATCTTAAGGATTATATGATCGATCGCGTATCCGAATTGGAAGGGGTAACCGTCAACAGTAAAAAAGGAGAAGGCAGTGCTCCTCAGATTGTCAGTGTCAGTTTTGAAGGGGTGCGCAGCGAGGTGCTTCTTCATGCCTTGGAAGAAAGGGGAATTTATGTATCTTCCGGTTCTGCCTGTTCGGCCCATCATCCGGGAATCAGCGGAACGTTAAAAGGAATTGGAGTGGCACAAAAGCTTTTGGATGCCACGATTCGTTTCAGCTTTGGAATATTTAATACAAAGGAAGAAATTGATTACTGCATGGATGTGCTGAAAGAGCTGCTGCCGGTTTTACGGAAGTACCGGCAAAGCTGACAGAAGGACGGAGGATGGAAATATGGTATATCAATCATTTTTAATTAAATATGCAGAGATTGGCACCAAAGGGAAAAACCGGTATTTATTTGAAGATGCCTTGATTCATCAGATTAAGAATGCCTTAAAGAAAGTAGAAGGGAAATTTTTGGCTTCCAAGGAATCCGGGCGTATCTATGTTCAGGCACAGAGCGAATACGATTATGACGAGGTGATCGAGGCGCTGCAGCGGGTGTTTGGCATCGCTTGGATCTGCCCGATGCTACAGGTGGAGGATAAGGACTTTGCACATCTGAAAAAGGTGGTGGCAGAATATGTGGATGAGGTTTATCCAGACAAAAATTTCACCTTTAAAGTGGACAGCCGCCGGGCAGATAAGCAGTATCCGATTCATTCCGAACAGATGAACTGTGATTTGGGCGAGATGATTTTGAAAGAATTTCCGCAGACCCGGGTAGACGTTCATAATCCGGAGGTGTTGTTGCGGGTGGAGATCCGCAAGGTAGTCAATATCTATTCCCTGATGATTCCGGGACCCGGGGGAATGCCAGTGGGAACGAATGGCAAGGCAATGTTGTTGCTGTCTGGCGGGATTGACAGTCCGGTGGCAGGATATATGATCGCGAAGCGAGGCGTGAAGATTGATGCGGTATATTTTCATGCACCGCCTTATACGAGTGAACGGGCGAAGCAAAAGGTGATCGATCTGGCAAAGCTGGTGGCACGCTATTCCGGGCCGATTCCGCTTCACATTGTAAATTTTACAGACATTCAGTTGTATATTTATGAAAAATGTCCCCATGAGGAATTGACAATTCTCATGCGTCGGTACATGATGCGAATTGCGGAACAGATCGCTTGCAAAACAGATGGGCTGGCTCTGATAACCGGAGAGAGTATTGGACAGGTGGCGTCACAGACGGTGCAGTCCTTAGCTTCCACCAATGAAGTGTGCAGTATGCCGGTGTTCCGGCCACTGATTGGTTTTGATAAGCAGGAGATTGTAGACATTTCTCAGAAAATCGGAACGTTTGAGACGTCCATTCAGCCATATGAGGATTGTTGTACCATCTTTGTGGCTAAGCATCCGGTTATCAAGCCGAATCGGGAGCGGATCCGGAAGTCAGAAGAAAATCTGTCAGAAAAAATTGACGAAATGGTACAGACTGCCATTGAGACGGTAGAGATGGTCTGGTGTGATTAAGGCATAAAAAGAGTCCGGCTTGCCGGACTCTTCCTAATATTTACTGGATAATGTAGGGGGATAATGTGTCCAGAATCTCTTCAATTCCGGACTCGGCATGGATGTTTAGGTCGATCGGCTTTGATAAATCCAGACTGAAGATACCCATGATAGATTTGGCGTCAATGACATATCTGCCAGATACCAGGTCAAAATCCACATCATATTTAGTCAGATCATTTACGAAAGATTTTACTTTATCAATAGAATTTAAAGAAATACGAACTGTTTTCATGTACGAAACCTCCTTAATGGTCGTTCTCTTATTATGTTGTTGACATTAGGATACCAATTCCCTCTGTCTTATAACAATACTACCCAGATATGACAGAAAAGTCAATAGGAAGTTGAGAAAATCATCAGGAGGATATTGACGGAGATGAGGAGGAAACATTATGAGAAAAGCAGCGTTGCATAATCTGGGATGTAAGGTGAACGCCTACGAAAGTGAGGCCATGGCACAACTTTTAAGGCAGGCAGGATATGAGCTTGTTTCTTTTCGGGAGCGCGCGGATGTGTATGTTGTTAATACTTGTTCTGTGACAAACATGGCGGACCGGAAATCTCGGCAAATGCTGCATCGGGCCAAAAAGAAGAATCCGTCTGCTGTAGTGGTAGCTGTCGGATGTTATGTGCAGTCGGCCGCCGAGGAGTTGAAACAGGATCTGGCGGTGGATATCATGATTGGAAATAACAAAAAACAGGATTTGATTCCAATCTTGGAAGCATATTTCCGGCAAAATTTGGGGAAAACAGAAAAAAGAGAATTGTCAGAACACTTGATAGAGATCGGCGATACAAAAGAATATGAAGCTTTGCACATTAGTGGCACTGCCGATCATACACGGGCGTTTATCAAGATTCAGGATGGCTGCAATCAATTTTGCAGTTATTGTATCATTCCCTATACCCGTGGCCGTGTGCGCAGTCGCCTTTTTCAGGAGGTGGAACAGGAAGCCGCCACTCTGGCGGCCGCCGGGTACCGTGAAATTGTGCTTACGGGGATTCATTTAAGTTCTTATGGTATGGATTTTTTGGACTCTGAAAAAGAAAATCTCTTGGGATTGATTCGGCGGCTCCACCAGATAGAAGGGATTTCCCGTATTCGGCTAGGATCTTTGGAGCCTAGAATTATGACAGAAGATTTTGTATCGGCACTGGCAAAGCTTCCTAAGATTTGCCCCCATTTTCATTTGTCTTTGCAGAGTGGCTGCGATGAAACGTTGAAACGGATGAATCGTCATTATACGACCGAGGAATATGCACATTGCTGTCATCTTCTGCGAAGCGCGTTTACCAATCCGGCAATCACCACAGATGTAATTGTAGGATTCCCGGGAGAGAATGAAGCTGAATTTGCTCAAACAAAGATTTTTTTGCAACAGATTGGTTTTTATGAGATGCATATATTCAAATATTCCCTGCGGTCTGGCACGCGTGCTGCCCAGATGTCGGATCAGATTCCTGAATCTATCAAAACCATACGCAGCGAAGAATTGCTTGCCATAGAAAAGGCGATGTCCATGAAATACCGCCAAAGCGCTCTGAATACTCTTCAGGAGGTTTTACTGGAAGAAGAAATGTCGATGAACGGCAACTCTTATTTTATCGGCCATACTCGGGAATATATAAAGATAGCGGTTCCCAGTCGGAATCATCAGCCCAACATTTTGGTGGAAGTGATACCAAAAAAGATGCTGACGGATGAAATTCTGGTGTAAAGTTTGAGAAAAAGAACGAAAACATTTCCTCATCTTAAGAAATATTTCCCTTGCCGAATCCACTAAAGTAGTATAGAATAGAGGAGAATAGTTAAAGGACGTGAAAAACATGGGCGAAATTCATAATACACAGTTTTTTCAAGCAGTACAGGAGAATAAAATGGATGTCAGCCAGGTTTTGGAGCAAGTATATGATGCTCTGACAGAAAAAGGATATAATCCGGTGAATCAGATCGTGGGATACCTTATATCCGGAGATCCAACTTACATTACCAGTCACAAAAGCGCTCGCAGTCTGATTATGAAAGTAGAGCGGGATGAGATCATTGAGGAGCTGATGTCGGTTTATATTGATGCAAGATTAACGTGACAACGATACGTTTTTGATTTTTGTTCACCAGAAGATAAAGAAGGCTGTCATCCCGAAGGATTTGCCGGGCTGGCAGTCTTTTCGGGCGCGGGAAAGGAACAAATTTGTCTATGAGGATGCTGGGACTTGATTATGGCTCTCGGACGGTGGGAGTGGCGGTCAGCGATTCTCTGGGGATTACCGCTCACGGGGTGGAGACGATTACCCGCAAAGAAGAGAACAAGCTGCGCAGGACTTTGGCGCGAATTGAGCAGTTGCTCCAGGAATATAAGATTGAAATGATTGTTTTGGGTTATCCTAAGAATATGGATGATTCTATTGGTGATCGTGCAAAAAAGACAGAAGAATTTCGGGACATGCTGGTACGAAGAACCGGGCTTCCCGTGATTTTATGGGATGAACGTCTGACAACTATGGAAGCGAATGAGATTTTGATGGAAAGCGGAGTGCGCAGAGAGAATCGTAAGAGCGTGATTGATAAGATAGCTGCGGTACTGATTCTCCGATCGTATATGGACTTCGCAAAGGAGAAGACAACGTGATGCAAGAAGAGAAAATAACACTGCAGACAGAGGAAGGGGAGGCAGTGGATTTTTATGTGGTGGAAGAAACCCGGATCAATGGGATGAATTATTTGATGGTCACGGATTCAGAGACAGAAGAAGACGGGGAGTGTTATGTGCTTAAGGATGTGTCCTGCTCCGAGGATAGCGAGGCAGTCTATGAATTTGTGGAAAATGATGACGAACTGGATTATCTGTATCGGATTTTTACGGAGCTGTTGGAAGATGTGGATGTAGAACTTCGAAAGTAGGACAGAACTGGGAAAGCAGAAAAATATGGAGAAGGAATGCTTTAAACAAATATTGCGGGAGCGCGGGCTGAAAGTTACCAATCAGCGTTTATTAGTATTGGAAACGATTGCCGAACGTAAGGGAGAGCATCTGACGGCTGAGGAAATCTATGAGCTGGCAAAAGAAAAATATCCGGAGATTGGGCTGGCAACAATCTATCGCACCGTACAGGTTTTGGTAGATTTGGCGGTCATTGATAAAGTGAGCTTTGATGATGGATTTGTACGCTATGAATTGGGAGATGGAGGAAAAGAAACTCGTCATCACCACCACCATGCAATCTGTCAGAAATGTGGCAAAGTAATTTCTTTCGAGGGGGATTTGCTAGAAAATTTAGAGCAGGCGCTTTATGATTCTCTGGGATTTATAGTGACGGACCATGAGGTAAAGTTGACAGGTTATTGTCAAGAATGTGCAAAAGAATGAGGGGCAGATATTGGATATTATTGAACGAAGAAAAATGGAGGAATTCACTTGAGATCAGAAAATCAAAAAGATGGGAAGAATCATAATCAAAACGGGAGAAATCAAAAGAACGGAAAGAATCCAAATCCGAGAGAACAGAAGGAAGTTCGGGAATCCACCGGTTCCGTGGAGTTTAGAGAGATAAAGAACAACCGAAATCAGACAGAGAAGAAAAAAGGAGAATTCCAGCAGAAAAACAATGTTCAGCCAAAGGTGAAGATTATTCCCCTGGGTGGTTTGGAACAGATCGGAATGAATATCACCGCTTTTGAATATGAAGACAGCATTATGGTAGTGGATTGCGGGCTGTCGTTTCCCTCTGATGATATGCTGGGTATTGATTTGGTCATTCCAGATGTGACTTATTTGGAACAGAATTTGGACAAGGTCAAGGGCTTTGTGATCACGCATGGACACGAGGATCATATTGGGGCCTTGCCTTATATTTTACAAAAGATCAATGTACCGGTTTATGGTACCAAACTTACGATCGGATTGATTGAAAATAAACTGAAAGAGCATAACCTGATGAAATCCACCAAAAGGAAGGTGGTTCGCCACGGGCAGTCGATTAATCTGGGCTGTTTCCGGGTGGAGTTTATCAAGACGAATCACAGTATTGCCGACGCGGCGGCGCTGGCTATCTTTACCCCGGCAGGCGTTATTGTCCACACGGGTGATTTTAAGATCGATTATACTCCGGTATTCGGAGACGCAGCGGACTTGCAACGGTTTGCAGAATTGGGTCGTAAAGGCGTATTGGCATTGATGAGCGATTCCACCAATGCGATTCGGGCCGGATTTACGGCTTCGGAGCGTACGGTGGGCAGAACTTTTGACGGGATTTTTGCGGAACACAAGGGAAATCGGATCATTGTAGCTACTTTTGCTTCCAATGTGGATCGGGTTCAACAAATTATTAACTCGGCGTATAAATATGGCCGGAAGGTAGTGGTAGAGGGACGCAGTATGGTCAATGTCATCGGAACGGCCAGTGAGTTGGGATATATTAATATTCCCGACGGCACTCTGATTGACATTGAACAGCTGAAGAACTATGCGGATGAGCAGACGGTGTTGATTACCACTGGCAGTCAGGGAGAATCCATGGCTGCGCTGTCTCGCATGGCTTCAAATCTGCACCGGAAAGTATCGATCAAGCCGAATGATGTGGTCATCTTCAGCTCAACGCCCATTCCGGGCAACGAAAAGGCTGTCTATAAGGTGATCAATGAATTGTCGCAGAAAGGGGCGGAGGTCATTTTCCAGGATACGCATGTGTCGGGTCATGCTTGCCAGGAAGAGATCAAACTGATGTATGCTTTGTTGCGTCCCAAATTTGCGCTGCCGGTTCATGGCGAGTACCGTCATCTGGTGGAGAACCGGAGATTGGCTCTTTCTATGGGGATACCGAAGGAAAATGTACTGCTGATGTCCTCCGGAGATGTGGTGGAAATTGGTACGGATTCTTGTCAGGTGACGGGACATGTGCCTTCCGGCGGCATTCTGGTGGATGGTTTGGGCGTGGGCGATGTGGGAAATATTGTGCTGCGCGACCGGCAGAATCTGGCGCAGAATGGTATTATCATTGTGGTACTGACTCTGGAAAAATATAGCAATCAATTGCTTGCCGGACCAGATATTGTATCTCGCGGATTTGTATATGTGCGGGAATCCGAGGATCTTTTGGATGAGGCCAAGCGGGTTGTGGATGATGCCGTGATGGACTGTCTGGATCGCCATTTGACCGATTGGGGAAAAATCAAAAATATTATTCGGGACAGTTTAAGTGACTTTTTGTGGAAACGAATGAAGCGGAATCCAATGATTTTGCCGATTATTATGGAAGTGGAGTAAAGGCGGTGGTTTTGCTATGAGTCAGATGACAAAGGAGATCAATGCGATAACCGGAACGATTATCGGGGTTTCTGGAAAACTGATCGTATATGCTTTGGTGATTCTTTTGTTGGTGGAAGGGATGACGCGGGGATACGCATTTGGTCATGAAGTGTTTTATGCAACAGCCATAGATCCGGAACCGGGGATTACTTATTCCCTGACAATTCCGGAAGGACAGGATGCGGCAGAAACCGCCAAAGTGTTGAAGGATGTGGGACTGATTCGCAATGAATATGCCTTGCGGATTCAGATGTGGTTTTATGATTATGAAGCATATCCGGGAACTTATCAGCTAAGTACGGCGATGACTTCAAAAGAAATCCTGCAAGTTCTCAATGTTAAGCCAGAGTCCGAGAACGATGCAAAAGCGTCGTCAGAGACGGAAGAAACATTGGGAAAAGAGGAAGAATCAGAGGATGAGAACGGATTATGACAAAGGAGGAGCGGATTGCCGATTATATTCGATCGCTAGAACAGGGACATGGAGAGCTTTGTGATCGGATTGCCAGAGAGGCACGGGAGAATCATGTGCCAATTATCCGTCCGGAGACAGCAGCTTTTTTGAAAACTATGGTAGCGATTGTCCGTCCCCGCCGGATTTTGGAGGTGGGAACGGCAGTGGGGTATTCTGCACTTTTGATGGCTCAAGTGATGCCAAAAGAGGGAAAAATCACTACGATAGAAAATTATGCTCCCCGGATTGTCCGTGCGCGGGAGCATTTTTGTCAGGCGTCCATGGAAGAGCGGATCGTTTTGATGGAGGGAGATGCCGGAATGGTGCTAAGAGAGCTTTCCGGACGGTATGATTTCATCTTTATGGATGCAGCAAAAGGGCAATATCTTCCCTGGCTTCCGCTGCTTGTGGAACGGATGGAAGACGGGGCAGTGCTCTTTTCTGACAATGTGTTTCAGGAGGGGGATATTTTAGAATCCCGTTTTGCTGTGCGGCGGCGTGACCGGACCATACATGGCCGGATGCGGGAATATCTTTATGAGCTGAAACATCATGAGGCGTTGGATACAAGTATTATACCAGTGGGCGACGGGGTGGCGCTGAGTGTAAAACACACAAAGGAGAGTGCGGACAATCATGAAGGCAGTTGAACTTTTAATTCCGGCAGGCAGTCTGGATATTTTAAAGACAGCGGTTATCTATGGAGCCGATGCCATATATTTAGGTGGGGAAGCCTTTGGTTTGCGGGCAAAAGCCAAGAATTTTACCGGGGAAGAGATTCGCCAGGGGATTTCTTTTGCCCATGCGCATGGGGTTCGCGTCTATATTACGGCCAATATCTTGGCTCACAATGAAGATCTGGCGGCAGCAGAGCAATATTTTCATGAGCTGAGGGAATACGGTCCGGATGCTCTGATTATCTCCGATCCGGGGATTTTTTCTATTGCTAGGCGGATAATGCCTGAGGTTGACATTCATATCAGTACCCAGGCAAACAATACGAATTATGGAACGTATCAGTTTTGGCATGACTTAGGGGCAAAAAGAGTGGTGTCAGCAAGAGAATTGTCTTTGAAGGAGATTCGGGAGATTCGGGAACGTATTCCAGAAGATATGGAAATCGAAAGCTTTGTCCACGGTGCCATGTGTATTTCCTATTCCGGAAGATGTCTGCTCAGTAGTTTTCTGGCTGGACGGGATGCCAATCGCGGGGCATGTACCCATCCCTGTCGCTGGAGTTATCAGCTGACAGAAGAGACGCGTCCGGGGCAGTATATGCCAGTGTTTGAAAATGAGCGTGGGACATTTATTTTCAATTCCAAAGATCTGTGCATGATTGAATACATTCCGGAGATGATAGAAGCAGGGATTGATAGTTTTAAAGTAGAGGGGCGGATGAAAACGGCCCTTTATGTGGCGGTGGTGACCCGGGCTTACCGAAAAGCAATCGATGATTACCAGCAAGAACCGGAGCGCTATCGTGCCAATCTCTCGTGGTATCGGGAAGAAATTGATAAATGTACCAATCGCCAATTTACTACCGGATTCTATTTCGGAAAACCAGATGAAAGCGCTCAGATTTATGGGAGCAGTACTTATCAGAAGAACTTTACCTATCTGGGAACAGTAGAAAAGGTAAGGGAAGATGGATGGATTCAGATAGAGCAAAAGAATAAATTTTGCAGAGGTGAGAAGATCGAAGTGATGAAGCCAGATGGCACGAATCTATCCGTGAAGGTTCTGGGAATTACGGATAGCGAAGGAGTTTCGATGGAAAGCGCACCTCATGCCTGCCAGCTGCTCTATGTGAATCTGGGGGTAGAGCTGAATGTTTATGATATTCTGCGCAGGGATGAGAGGCAGGGCTAAAGATAGGAGGGATAAAGATGCTGACATGGGGGTTGGCTGTGGGAGCATTGCTTTGTCTGACGTATTTCGTGGTGATTGTGGCATATTCTGGTATCGGGACGGCCTATGCCTTTATCTGGATCTTATTTGCTGCAGGATTAGGAGGAACGGCCTTTTGTGTCTGGCATTATCAGAGACATCCCCGAAAATTGCTGTTGCAACTGTCCGTGTCTTTGGTGACGCTTTGCGGAACGGGGCTGGTAATCCTGTTGGTGCTGCAGATTCTGATTATTGGCAAGGTGCCTCAGGTAGCGGAATCGGATCTGGAATATGTGATTGTATTGGGCTCCCCGGTGCGGGGAGAAAAGCCTGGACGGACGCTTCTTTTGAGGCTGGAAAAGGCGGCAGAATATGGATTGCAAAATCCGGAGACGATTCTAGTGCTTTCTGGGGGACGAACAAGCAAAGAAAACGGCACAGAGGCGGAAGTGATGAAGCAGTATTTGCTAGATAAAGGAGTGCCAGAAGAACAGATGGTGTTGGAGCAGCATTCTGTCAGCACAGTAGAAAATATCGCCTACAGTCGGATCCTGATCGATACTTTGAGAAAGAAAAATCAGGAAGAGCATCATCAGGATGAACGGGCGTTACCGGCTTATCTGCCGGCGGCTATGGGGCAGAAGGCAAGTAATCCTCATCAGATAGGAATTCTTACCAGCAATTTTCATCTGTATCGTGCGATGCAGATAGCAAAAAAGCAGGGAATGCAGGAGATCAGTGGAATTGCGGCGGCGTCCGATCGAATCTTGTTTGTACATTTTTGCTTTCGGGACGGACTGGCAATATTAAAAGAGAGGTTGGCGGGAAATCTGTAATCGGACAGATTTTCGTAAGCGGGGTGTAGCTTTGGGGAAGAAAGGAGAGACGGACATGAAGCAAAATCAAGGGAGTCAGCTGGCACAGATCGAGAAATTGGCGGCGTATCGGGTGACGGATCATCGGTGGATAGAGGAGATGCAGTCAGAGGGGATTGTGCTAGAGCACAAAAAAACAAAGGCAAGATTATTTTTGCTCTCAAATGAAGACGAGAATAAAGTGTTCTGTATCGGTTTTCGCACTCCTCCGGATGACAATACGGGATTGCCGCATATTTTGGAGCATAGTGTTCTCTGTGGATCGGAGAAATTCCCCTTAAAAGATCCTTTTGTGGAGTTGGTCAAGGGTTCCTTAAATACATTCTTAAATGCTATGACCTATCCAGATAAGACCGTATATCCGGTGGCAAGCTGCAATGATAAAGATTTTCAAAATCTGATGGACGTCTATATGGATGCGGTGTTACATCCGAACATTTATCGTGAGGAGAAGATTTTCCAGCAGGAGGGTTGGCATTATGAGCTGGAAGATATCGATGCACCGGTGAGCTATAACGGGGTAGTGTATAACGAAATGAAGGGAGCTTACTCAGCTCCAGAAGGGATGTTGGATCGCTATACCCAAAGTGTATTATTTCCTGACAATTGTTATGGAAAGGATTCTGGCGGGGATCCGGCGGCGATTCCGGATTTAACATATGAAAAATTTCTAGATTTCCATAGAACGTATTATCATCCCAGTAACAGCTACATTTACCTGTATGGAGATATGGATATGGCAGAGAAGCTGACATGGCTGGATGAGGAATATTTGAGCCATTATGAAAAGCGTCAGGTGGATTCGCAGATCCCCATGCAGAAAGCTTTTGCCAAACCCGTGGAACAGGAAATTTTTTATTCTATTACGGAAGAAGAACCTAAGGAGAATAAGACATATCTGTCTTTGAGTACCGTGGTGGGAACGGATCTGGATCCTATGTTGTATGTAGCGTTTCAGATTTTGGAATATACGCTGCTCGGGGCGCCGGGAGCGCCGCTGAAACAGGCACTGATCGATGCAGGAATCGGTAAGGATGTGCTGGGCGGATATGAGAGTGGGATTTTGCAGCCTTATTTTACCGTGATTGCCAAGGATGCAAATCGGGAGCAGCGGGGGGAATTCTTGGCAGTAGTGAAAGGCACGCTGCGCAAGCTGGCGGATCAGGGGATCAACCGGAAGAGTCTGTTAGCAGGAATGAATTATTATGAGTTTAAATACCGGGAGGCAGATTATGGCTCTACGCCAAAAGGACTGATGTGGGGGCTGCAGAGCCTGGACAGTTGGCTGTATGACGGAGATCCAATGATGCATCTGGAATATCAGCACACCTTCGACGCGCTGAAAAAGGCTGTGGAAGAAGGATATTTTGAAACGTTGATCCGGGAGTATTTATTGGATAATCCTTTTGAGGCAGTGGTGATTTTGAGCCCTGAGCGGAATCTGACTGCCAGACAGGAAGAAAAAGTTGCTGAAAAGCTTACTGCTTATAAGGCGTCTTTGAATGAGGCGCAGATTCAGAAGCTGGTAAATGCCACAGAAGAGTTGGAGCTTTATCAGGATACCCCATCAGCCCCGGAGGATCTGGCGAAAATTCCCCTGCTGAAGCGAGAAGATATTGGAAAAGAGGCGGAAAAGCTTAATTGGACAGAAAAACGGGAAGAGGATATCCGGGTGTTGCATCACAATTTCTTTACTTCTGGTATCGGTTATCTGAAGGTATTATTTCAGACAGATGCCGTACCCCAAGAGGATCTCTGTTATGTGGGACTTTTAAAATCGGTGTTGGGCGGCGTGGACACGGAGCATTACCGTTATTCAGATCTGACCAGCGAGATCCATTTAAACAGCGGTGGCGTGGATATATCCGTGGCTTCCTATGCGAATCTGAAGGAACCGGAGCATTTTACGGGAGCTCTGGCAGCAGGAGTGCGGGTCTTATACGATCGATTGGACTTTGGGTTTGAGATTTTGGAGGAGATTTTGTGCCGTTCGGTTTTCCGGGATGAGAAGCGGCTGGCAGAAGTATTAGAGGAGACGCGTTCCCGGGCAAAGATGAAGCTGGAAAATGCCGGCCACAGTACGGCAGTATCCCGGGCCACTTCCTACTTTTCAGCGACAGCATATTTCAATGAGATTGTGGGCGGGACCACCTATTTCCAGTTTCTTGAGCAAATATGCCGTGATTTTGAGACAGAGAAAAAACAGGTGATTGCCAAGTTAGAGGAGGTCAGCAGAAAACTGTTTACCCGTGACAATATGTTGGTCAGCTATACGGCAGATGAGGAAGGATATCAAAGGCTGCCTCAGGCTTTGAAAAAGCTGGCAGATCGTCTGCCTGCTGGCAGCGGAAAACGGTATCCGTTCCGGCATCCGGTGGAAAACAGAAACGAAGGACTGAAAACTTCCTCGCAGGTCAATTATGTGGCGCGGTGCGGGGATTTCCGCCAAAAAGGTTATGACTATACCGGAGCATTGAAGATCTTGCAGGTGATTTTAAGTTATGATTATCTGTGGCTGAATATTCGGGTTAAGGGGGGCGCTTATGGATGCATGAGTGGATTTGGACGCTCCGGAGAAGGGTATCTGGTCTCATATCGGGATCCGAATCTGCAAGAGACGAATCGAGTATACGAGGGCATTGTGAAGTATCTGGAGGAATTTGATCCGGATGAGCGGGATATGACCAAATTCGTGATCGGTACAATCAGCAATCTGGATACGCCTCTGACTCCTTCGGTGAAGGGCAGTCGCGCTTTGTCGGCATATTTGTCGGGAGTGACAGAAGAAATGTTACAGGAAGAACGGGATCAGGTGTTGCGGGCAACGAAAGAGGATATTCGGGCACTGGCAAAATGGGTCCGGGCGCTTTTGGATACGGGGAGTTTTTGCGTGGTGGGAAATGAGGATAAGATTGAGGCAAACCGGGAAGCGTTTAAAGAGGTGCGCAATCTTTCCGGAAATGCTGGATAAAAGATGGCGTTGTGGCATCCAATCTCATTTAGATAAAGAGTGACAAAAGGTACGCCCAGGAAGAGGGAAGAAAAGCCACGGGAAATCCCAATGTCATTTAGATAAGGAAACGAGAAGCATAAGCACGGAAATGAGGCGAGAACCAATGCCAAACCGTCTGCTCCTTTTTCCGGTTTCGAGATTAAGAATTCCTAAAATCCCTGACTTTTGCTAAAAACGAAACGAAAATATACAAACTC
>JAAWNY010000065.1 GCA_022799175.1 Lachnospiraceae bacterium
TCAGGGATTTAAGGACTTCTAAATCTCTGCAAAGTCAAAATATCACAGATGATTTCCCGTTGCTTCTCTCCCCTCTTCCTTGGCTGATTTTCTCGTTTCCTTATCTAAATGTCATTGAGTAATTGTGTGGAGTAGCTTTTTGGAGGAAGATTGCCATAATATATGGGAAGCAAACGTTTGAGTAAAAACAACACAAATTTGAACGAGATTGTGATATGATAGGGTCATAAAACAAGCACCGTGTAACAACAGACAAAATAGAAAATGGCAAAATAAGCGGGTTAGTAGGGAAAGGAGAATGGAAGGTGGCAAATGTATTGGTGGTACATGGCGGAGGACCTACAGCAGTGATCAATGCTTCCTTGTATGGGGTGATTGCGGAGGCGGCAAAGAACCGTGAGATTGAGCATGTGTATGGTGCTATAGGTGGAAGCGAGGCGATTTTTCAAGAGCGCTTTTTGGATTTGGCAGCGTATCCGGAAGAGAAGCTGAAATTACTTCTGACCACACCGGCCACAGCAATCGGTTCGTCCCGGTATGCTCTGGAGCAGGAGGATTATGAGGCCATGACGACGATTTTTCAGAAGCATGATATCAAATATGTGCTGCTGAATGGAGGGAATGGTACGATGGATACTTGTGGGAAGATTCACCGGGCCTGCAAAGATGCAGGGATTTGTGTGGTGGGGATTCCCAAGACGATAGATAATGATATTGCCATTACGGATCATACGCCAGGGTATGGCAGTGCCGCTCGTTATCTGGCGGAGACGGTGGCGGAGGTGGGGGTAGATGTAAAGTCCCTGCCGATTCATGTATGTGTGGTAGAGGCCATGGGGCGGAATGCAGGATGGATTACGGCATCCTCGGCACTGGCCAGGAAAAAGCCAGGAGATGCGCCGCACCTGATTTATCTGCCAGAACGGCCGTTTCATGAGGAGGAGTTTTTGGCGGATGTGAAACGGCTTTATGAGGAAAAAGGGGGCGTGGTGGTGGTTGCCAGTGAAGGACTGAAGGATGAGTCCGGCAAACCGATCGTGCCGCCGATTTTCCAGACAGGAAGGTCGGTTTACTATGGGGATGTCAGCGCTTATCTGGCGGAATTGGTGATTAAAAAACTGGGGATCAAGGCCAGAAGTGAAAAACCGGGAATTTGCGGACGGGCGTCTATCGGTCTGCAGTCACCGGTGGATCGTGACGAGGCCGTGCTGGCTGGTCGGGAGGCGCTTAAGGCGGCTATGAGAGGTGAGGGCGGCAAAATGGTCGGCTTTATCCGGGAGAAGACCCTCGATGGCAGCTATCAAATTTCCGTGCGTATGATTCCGATTGAGGAGGTTATGCTTTATGAGCGGGTGGTTCCTAAGGAATATATCAACGAGCGGGGCAATGATGTGAACGATGCGTTTGTGGAGTGGTGCAAACCCCTGATAGGAGCAGAAGTTCCGGAGTATATTGATTTTCAAGATCTGTACTGGGAGAAATTGGAAAAAGCAGGACAGTGAAAGGAACCGAATGCAGAGGGGCGGACATGGAAATGTCCGGGAAAGGAAGTCGCAGGCAACGGTGACGGGAACGATGATCCAGAGATACGGTGAGAAGGAGGGCGTTTATGAAGCACATTTTTTTGAATCTGAAGCGTTTTGATATCCCGAAAGAGCTTGGCGGGGTCAATGCCATTGCCCCCATGGGGCAGTGGGGAAACTATATTGTGGAGCATACGCAAGAGCAGCTAAAGAAGTATGATAAGGATGAGGTGGAGTTTGCCATGTATTTTCCGGAGGCTCATCTGATTCCGGCTGTGTCAGCGCTTTGCGAAGACAGTCCGGTGAAAGTTGGGTGTCAGGGAGTGTACCGGGAGGATACGGCAATTGGCGGAAATTTCGGGGCATTTACCACCAACCGGACGGCTAATGCAGTGAAGGCTATGGGATGTGTGACCACAATTATCGGCCATTGTGAAGAGCGCCGGGATAAGGCGGGCGTTCTGGCGGAGGCTGGGGTAAACGATACGGCGGCAGTGAATCGGCTGCTGAATCAAGAGATTCAGGCGGCGGTGAAGGCAGGACTTTCGGTACTGTACTGTATCGGTGAGACCGCAGAGGAACAGAATCGCTGGCAGGAGGTTTTGAAAGAACAGCTAAAGACGGGGTTGGCAGGGGTGGCTCGGGAAAAGGTTACCATCGCCTACGAACCTGTGTGGGCCATCGGGCCGGGGAAAGTGCCGCCGGATAAGGAGTATATCACCAAGATCGGAAGTTTTGTGAAGGAAGTGACCGGCGGGATGGATGTGGTGTATGGCGGCGGGCTTAAGACGGATAACGCCGAAATGCTGGCTTCCGTTCCGGTGATGGATGGGGGCTTGATCGCGCTGACCCGGTTCTCGGGGGAAATCGGGTATTATCCGGAGGAGTATCTGGAAATTATCCGCACTTATATGGGAAAATAATATTTATTATATTGATAACTAAGAAAGTTTGTAGATAAAAGGAGGTATTTTATGAAGCTTGCATTTGAGTATGGACTAGGAATGATGACGGCGGAGTTGCCGGATACTACGGATGTGTTTATTCCCGGGGAGACCGTTTTGGATCCGCCTTGTATCCCGGAGGATCAGATCGAGGCGAAGACTTTGGAGTCCATCCGCAATCCTATGGGGATGGAGCCACTTTCTCAACTGGCTCACAAGGGATCTAAGGTCACGATTATTTTTCCGGATCGAGTAAAGGGAGGCGAGCAGTCGACTTCTCACCGGAAAGTATCCATCCGGCTGATTTTGCAGGAATTATATGATGCAGGAGTAGAGAAAAAAGATATTCTGCTGATCTGTTCGAATGGCTTGCACCGGAAGAATACAGAGCAGGAAATCCGGGGCGTTTTGGGGAATGAATTATTTAATGAATTCTGGTATACGCATCAGATTATCAATCATGACAGTGAGGATTATGACCATTTGGTTGACTTAGGGACCACCCGCAGAGGGGATCCTGTGCTGATGAATAAGTATGTCTATGACAGCGATGTGGCGATTTTGATTGGTCATACCCAAGGGAATCCTTATGGGGGATATTCTGGCGGCTATAAGCATTGTGCCACAGGGATTACCCATTGGAGATCCATCGCTTCTCATCATGTACCTGAGGTTATGCACCGGCAGGATTTCACCCCGGTGAGCGGTACTTCTCTTATGCGAACCAAGTTTGATGAGATTGGGCAGCACATGGAGGAGTGTATGGGAAAAAAATTCTTCTGCTGCGATGCCGTATTGGATACCAAATCCCGGCAGATTGAGATTAACAGCGGTTACGCCAAGGTGATGCAGCCTCATTCCTGGGTGACGGCGGACAAGCGTACTTATGTGCCATGGGCAGAGAAAAAATATGATGTGATGGTATTTGGTATGCCGCAGTTTTTCCATTATGGTGAGGGCATGGGAACCAATCCGATTATGCTGATGCAAGCGATCTCGGCTCAGGTGATTCGCCATAAGAGGGTCATGAGTGACAAATGTGTGATTATCTGTTCTTCCATCTGCAATGGGTATTTCCATGATGAGTTATGGCCGTATACCAGGGAAATGTATGAGATGTTCCAGAAGGATTATATGAACACGTTGCCAGATATGAATCGGTATGGAGAATATTTTGCTACCAATGAGGAGTATATTCGCAAATATCGGTATTGCAATGCCTTCCATCCATTCCACGGATTTTCCATGATTAGTTGTGGACATATTGCGGAGATGAATACTTCAGCTATCTATGTCTGCGGCGCTCAGGAGCCAGGGGTTGCCCGCGGGATGGGCTTAAAGACCCGGGCAACGATCGAGGAGGCGTTAGAAGATGCCAAGAAGAAGTTTGTGGGGCCGAACCCGAATATTCTAGCTTTACCGCAAACCTTTAAGCTGAGTGCCGTTCATCTGATGATGAAGGATGAGGTTTACACCGGAAAAGGTGCAGAAGATTGTCACTGTGCAGCACATATGCATAGATAAAGCAGGTGAGAGAAAGAGAGGATTTCCTTATGTCATTAATTCCATTACGCCCCTTGTTGGAGGCGACGGTTAAGTATGGTTTTGGACAGGGAGCGTTTAATGTCAATGCAGTAGCGCAGGCGAAAGCGGCCATTGAGGTGCATGAGATGTTTCGCTCGGCGGCGATTCTGCAGGGAGCGGATCTGGCCAACGGGTTTATGGGCGGAAGAACGGATTTCATGAACGCGACTCTGGAGGACAAAAAGATTGGGGCAAAGAATATTGCCAATGCGGTGAAAAAGTACGGGGCGGATTCGGAGATTCCCATTGTGCTGCATTTGGATCACGGGCGGGATTTTGATTCTTGTGTGGCGGCCATTGAGGGTGGATATACCTCGGTGATGATTGACGGCTCCTCGCTGCCGTTTCAAGAGAATATTGAGCTGACTCGGGAAGTGGTGAAATATGCCCATGCCAGGGGGGTTAGTGTAGAGGGAGAGCTAGGGGTGTTGGCTGGTGTGGAGGATCATGTGTTTTCGACATCTTCTACCTATACCAATCCTCTGGATGCGGTGGAGTTTTTCAAAAAGACGGAGGTAGATGCCCTAGCGATTTCTTATGGCACCATGCATGGCGCTTCTAAGGGCAAGGATGTGAAGTTGAGGAAGGAGATTGCTGTCGCCATTCGGGAGTGCATGAATCATCTGGGGATTTTTGGGGCGTTGGTGTCCCATGGTTCTTCTACAGTGCCGAAATATATTGTAGATGAGATCAATGGTTTGGGCGGAGAACTTTCCAATACGTATGGGATTTCCATTGATGAGCTTAAGGCGGTGATTCCCTGCGGAATCAGCAAGATCAATGTAGATACGGATATCCGTCTGGCAGTGACTAGGAATATGAAAGAGCTGTTTGCCAAATACCCTGAAAAACGGAATAGCGCCTCCATTGGCCCTGTATATGAGCTTTTAGAAACCAAGAAGAATCAGTTTGATCCGCGGGCTTTTTTGCCGCCGATCATGGATACCGTGATGTATGGAAATATTCCGGATGAGGATGTGGCCGCTATTGTGGATTGTGTGGAGCGGGGAGTGAAGGAAGTGGTGGGGACCTTGATTGTCCAGTTTGGTTCCTTTGGCAAAGCGCCACTTGTGGAGCAGGTCAGCTTAGATGAAATGGCAGAGCGCTATAAAAAGTAGGTGAGCAGAAGGGAACGGTAATGATTGGGATAATTATCGTTCCTTTTTTGTGAAAGAATCGGACTAGATGATGGTCCAGGCAGCTTAGGAGGCGTTGCTAAATTAAGGAGGAATGATTTTATGGCCTGGTATTTGTATATAATATTTTGGGCAGTCAGTTTTGGCGCTTCGGTGGTGGGCGCTATTTGTGGGATTGGAGGAGGAGTGTTGATTAAGCCGCTTCTGGATGCTTTTGGGGTGCTCAGTGTGGCTTCTATCAGTTTTCTTTCTGGTTGCACGGTGCTTTCCATGTCTTGTTATTCGGTGGTGAAGGCCAGAATGAGTAAAGAGTCCCTGGTGGAGATGCGGACGGGAACAAGTCTTGCCATTGGCGCAGCAGTGGGGGGCGTGGCAGGGAAGATGATGTTTCAGTATATTTTAGAGCTGTCGCCGGACAGAGACCGAGTGGGAGCGGTTCAGGCGGCGTGTCTTTTGGTAATTACCTTGGGGACTTTGCTGTATATGATGAGGAAAGACAAGATTCATACACATCATGTAACGGCTATCTGGGCTTGCATGGCGATTGGCTTTGTTTTGGGAATTTGTTCTTCGTTTTTGGGAATTGGTGGGGGGCCGATTAATCTGGTGGTTTTGTTTTATTTTTTCTCCATGGATACGAAGACAGCGGCTCAGAATTCTCTGTACATTATTCTGTTTTCTCAGATTACCAGTCTTATCAACACCTTAGTGACCAGGACGGTGCCAGAGTTTGGCTTCGGACTTTTTGTGTTGATGGTGGGTGGAGGAATTTTAGGTGGGGTGGCAGGGCGTTCGGTGAACCGAAAACTAGATGCCAGTATGGTGAATCGTCTGTTTATTGGATTGATGATTGCGATTATGGGGATTTGTGTGTATAATATCATACAGTTCTTGTAAAAGTTCGGATCGGGGGAAGTCTTTTAGACTTTTGTTAATATGGATAAAAAACTGTTTCGGATTATTTTGATTCCGATGTATTTGCTAATCGGACTTTTGTTATTTTGTACAATGGTGGTTCCGCTGGTACATTACTTCAACGTTTTCTTTTATGTTATTACGCTGCTGTTTATTCCCTGCGCCGGTCTGCTTAGTTGGCCAAACCGCCACTCTTTTCATTTAGCAGGTATGGCAGGATTTGTAGTATTGGGGATTCTTTTACCTGTCACGCAATCTTTAGAATTTGAGTTTCAAGGCGTTAACGGATGGATTCTGATAGGAGTCGTGGCAATCATCTCTGGAATCGGCGGTTATATTTATCAGATCAGACAAAGGGCGTAATCCGTATCTTATTCTCCCGTGATGCTTTTATCTAGTAAGGGAAAAAGGCTAGTAAAATTGATATGAAAGAGGACGGTAATGGACAAGAAAACAAAACAAAATTTATTAGTAACGGTTATGGGAGTCAGTTTGTTTGTGGCATTGATGAATCTGTCAGCTGTGCTAGGATGTGTGGGGAAACTTATGGATTTGCTGCTTCCGGTCATTGCCGGTGGTATTTTGGCGCTATTTATCAGTGTTCCGGCAAACGGGGTAAAAAAACGTTTGCAAAAGCTTTTAAAGAAGGAAAAGAAACCGCTTTCGGACAGAAAGCTGCAAAATGTCAGTTTTGCCATTACCATAATAAGTATCTTACTGGTATTTCTTTTGGTTTTGATTTTGCTTATTCCAGAAATTAGCCGCTCATCAGAGAGCTTATATGTCCAGGTGAGAGCCAGCATTCCGGGGTGGATGGAATATTTAGATGGCCATGATTTGAATATTCAATGGCTGGAGGAATGGATATCAGGGATTGATTTAGAGAAAGCTATGCAGAATATTTCTGATGGTATGGATGTGCTTTTCGGAAATCTGGTGAATGCTCTTTCTTTCACGGTTAATATTATAGTGACTGGCGCTTTTGCCATAATTATCTGCATATACATGTTGTTAGAAAAAGAGCGGCTGGGCAGACATGCCCGGAAGTTGGCCCATGCCTATTTAAAGCCGGTATGGGAGGAGAATATTCTTCATTTTTGCACAGTATTTTATCGCTCTTTTACGAATTTTTTGTCCAGCCAATGTTGGGAAGCGGTGATTCTTGGAATATTGATGTTTTTGTCTTTTGCTATATTTCGTTTGCCATATGGAAGTCTGGTGGGGATGCTGACAGCAGTATGTGCAATTATTCCCTATGTAGGAGCTTTGATTTCCTGTGCTATCAGTGTGTTTCTCACGCTGCTAATCGCTCCTTCTGCCGTACTTCGATGCCTGATTGTCTATTTGGTGGTGCAATTTATTGAGAATCAGTTTATCTATCCCCGGGTGGTAGGAGGTTCTGTGGGGCTTCCTCCTCTTTATACGTTGATTGCCGCTATGATTGGGGGAAAGCTCTTTGGCATTATGGGAATCATCTTTTTTATTCCCCTGGCAGCAGTTGCTATTGAGCTTGTAAAAGAAGATGCCATACATCGAATACGGAAGAAAGGGAATATAGCCAGTTCATGACATCCGTACTTAAAATGAATGATATTCCGTGTTTTTTAGCCGTCGGATCTCTGACTCCACGGCTTTTTGTTTTGTGGGAAATCGAAAGCAAAGCATATAGCAACTTGACTATTTAACAATTATGTAATATAATAACAATCATCTTGTAACAACTGGTAGCAATTTAGTCCTTTTCTTAACTGTTACCGTAATTTCCAATTAGAAAATATGTATGCCGGGAGGTGCCAGAAACAAAAATGAAAAAGAATAGTTTGAAACAATGGTCATTTGCAATAATATCCTTTATCACCATGCTTGCCATGACATTTCCATCGAGTGCGGCACCTGCGAAAGGGAAGATTACAGGGGTAAACGCCACTTCCATATCGGGTTGGGCTTGGAATCCGGAAGATACCAATGATGTACAGCAAGTAGAGCTTCATATTTTCCGGGCAGGAAAATCCGATCCCATCAAGTATCTCCATGTGGCGGCAGATCAGTACCGAGAAGATTTGGTAGTTGACCTAAAGGACGGCTGGCATGGTTTTTCTGTAAAGATCGATTGGTCTGAGCTTGATGGCAGTGATTTTAAGATAAAAGCATACACCGTAAAGGATGGCAAGTATTATACTTTAGGCGAGCCGGTAAACTATAGCAAAGGTTCTTCCAAGACAGAAAAGGCAGCAACAAAGACAGAAAAGACAGCAACAAAGACTTCCAGTACCACCTCGTCGGAGTCTGTCCAGGCGGCAGGAGCGGATGTGGGTCAGCCTTTGGGAACCTTCTCCATCAGCGGCTATTGCAATTGTGAAAAATGTAGTGGTGGTAGCAAAGTTACCTATTCCGGCAAGGTGCCACAAGCGAATCATACGATTGCCGCAGATCTGACTATTTTGCCATTAGGAAGCAAGGTGCGTATCGGCAATACAGTCTATACTGTGGAGGACAAGGGTTCTGCCATTCAGGGACATAAGATTGATATTTATTATGACAGTCATGAAAAGGCAGTTTTACACGGCCGGACCAGTGAGGAAGTATTTTTGCTTCGTTGACGGACATGGAGGGCTACTCTCTCCATTTCCTCAGGAATTCGGATATTTGCCGGACACATTTCCAGACAAGGCATCTGTGTACAGGATTGACATAGCTGGATGGATTCTGCGATCCCCATGTTCAACTTTCGCAAGGCCCAGAATTCTTTGCCCATAAAAGAATATTGATATTGACGGAAAATTGTGTGGATTTCTGTTCCATAAGGGCAGACACATCGCTGGCAGCGATCACAAGGGATGGGAGAGTAGTGTTTTTCCAATATAGTCAGAACTTGCTCAAAAGTGGGAATCGAGCCGCAAAAGTTCTCTCGCCATCTCATTGCTGCTTTTGCCTGTGCCGTGGTGCCGATACCGATCAACGCGCAGGAGACTGGATAGGACAACACAGCGCCAATTAAAGTTTCCACAGGAAAAAAGCTCGGTAAAAGCCCGGCGGCATAGACTTTATTTATCAAAAGTCCCTTGCTGCCAAAAAGCGGTTCTGTGTTGATTCGGTTTAACATGCCCTGTTCTAGAATATTACCGCTTCCTTGGAGAACATCCACCCGGCTATCGGCAGCGCCTCGGAGAAGAATGTCATAATAGTGGGAGGCAATGCCAGTAAAACGGATGTTTCCTTGTTGTTTTCGCTCTACCAGGGCATCCAAGGCCCCTCCTTTACCAAACACCTCATCTTCACGGTCTGGGTCTACCTGGTGGACGAAGTACACATCGGCCCAGGTTCCCAGATTCTCACAGGAAGTTTGTACAGCTTGGTACATTTCATTTCCATCATAAAATCTTGCTTTATCCGTGATGACAATACGATTTCTTCCGATATGGGCAGCAAATTTGCCCAGCTTTCGTTCTGCGTCTCCATATTCTGGCACAATGGCTGTGTCGTACAAGTTGCAGCCCAGAAAAAAGGCATATTCCATGACAGTGAGTGCCTCTTTTTCACTGAGATTGTAATAGTTTGGCAGCACGGGAACGCTTCCTTGGAGCACCGGAATGGTGCCAAAGCCGGTTTCGGAGACCGTCAGGCCCGTATTGCCAAGTCTACGATATTTCATAGTTGTCACCGTATCCTTTCCAGAAAGAAGTGATCGCAACCTGCAAACGCGCGTTCCTCTACGATAATCTCATTTCGAATCAAGGGCGGCTGGAGATTTTTACAGAAGGCAAATGCTTCCCGGCCAATTCGCTTCAAGGTGGAGGGAACGATCACTTGTTTCAGACTGTGACAGCGAAAAAATGCCCGTTCAGGGATCTCTTCCACCCCTTCAGGAATGAAAATTTCTTTTAAAGAAGTACAATTTTCAAACGCCCGTATCCCAATGACCCGCAGCTTTTCAGACAGTTCTACTACTTCTAAACGTCCACAACCGGAGAACGCCATATCGCCGATCCGCTCTACATTTACTCCTTGTTCCACTTTGTTTAACCATTTGCAGCCGGCAAACCCACATACGCCAATGGCGGTTACTGAAAAAGGGAGACGAACCATGGTCAGCAGATTTCCGTCTTGGAATACATGATCTCCGATCGCGGTGATGCCTTCTGCCACTACAAGCCGGGAAATATTGCCGGTACACTCCACTAGAACGTTGGCGTCATCCGTCTTGAAGCAGTTCAGACGATCCATTACCGCCTGTTTGACGACAGGAGGAAGATCTCGTTGGCGATCCAGGATTCCTTTCAATGATATGACCGTGTTGTCAGCCAGAATCATTGTCTGGAGATTGATACAATTACGGAAAGCGTAGTTCTCTACTCTTATCTGGTTTGACAAAAAACGAATTTGTCGGATATCCAGGCCGCCGGCAAAAGCCCAGCCACACACCAGCCGAATATCCTTTGGAATCACCACTTCTCCGCGACAGTAAGAACCGTCCAAAATCATGTGATTTATCGTCACCAAAGGCGATCTTTGGCGTTGTTTTTCTAGCCAGGCAGTCCCATGAAATGCCCTTGCTCCGATATCCGTTACCGTATCTGGAATTTCTATTTCTTCAAGCATCAGAATATCCCGGAAAACCTCGGCCGCAATCTGTTGGATGCCGACAGGGATACGCACAATTCGTCCTTGTCCCCGATAGCCGGTGAGAATGCTTTCCTTTTCTACCAGAAAACAACTGAGAGCGCTGGCAAAGATTTGTTTTACCACCTGGGGCAAGGTATCGGACAAGATATCTGGATAAGCTTGCAGCTGCCAGATCTTTTCCCGCCAGATAACCGTTCTGAGGGCAGTACATCCACAGAAGGCGTATTCCCGAAGAACGGGTGTTCCTTCCGTTCCCGAAAGTTGCACGATTTCCAATCGCCCACAATCCTCAAAAGCATGGGGCATAAGCACAGTCCTGTCTCCTAAATCCACAGACCGTAAATGGTCACAATCCTGGAAACCATAAGAACCAACCCGGCCAATACGCAAGATGTCCAAAACTCGCATATTTTTACAACCGCAGAAGCAGAAATCTCCTATAGACTCCACCTGAGGGCCCAGAAAGATTTCCAGAGAAGAACATCCCTCAAACAATCTCTCTTCCAGGCGGGAAAGCCCACAGAGTTCTACCCGGATTAGAGATTGGCAGTAAGCAAAGGTTCGGCTCCCGGCCTGGAACGCGTGCACCTTCAGTTCCTGCAAAGAAGAGCATTTTTCAAAGGCCCGGTTTTCGATCCGGCAGGCAGTATCGGAAAATTCTGCTATCTCCAATCTGTTACAGCCCCAGAAAGCTCCCTCTCCAATGTGAACCAGAGTGTCGGGAAAGCTCACTTTGGTAAGGTGGCGGTTCCCGGCAAACGCATAGGGGGCAATGGCTCGAATACCTTCAGGAAGGCGGATTTCACCCGTACATTCCTGACCGGAGAGCAGGATATGGTTGAGAACAGGAAGAGAAGTGTCTTTCTGTCTCTGGAAAAGAAAATCCGTCTCCTCAAATGCCCGTTCTCCCACAGAAAGCAGAGCGGTCAAGGAATGCTTTTGGAGGGATGTACAGCCACAAAAGGTCTCCTTTCCCACAGATAGAAGACCTTCTATATTAACCTGTTGCAAACTTTGGCAATGATAAAAGGCACGTTTGCCCGCACTTTGAAAAGTGGCAGGACAGAAAGTATCTACAAGGGAAACGTCATCGGATTCCCTGTAATCCAGAATCCTGTCTTGTTTTGAACAGCAGGACAACACGGCTTTTAAGCTGGTACATTCGGAAAACATTTCTTCTTCGATTTCAGTTATGTCCGAAGGCCAGAACACGACAGAAAGTTGCTCGCAGCCTTTCATGGCGGCAGCTCCAATCCAGGTGATAGAATCAGGAAAATGTATCTGTGTCAGAGTCGTGTTTCCATAAAACGCACCGCCGGCCACTATGCGGATATTTTCTGTCAGTTGTACTTCACCGGAGAGATTTTTGCCGTCCCAAAAAATAAAATCTTCAGAAACCGCCGTTCTAGCGTCTGCAAAATCAGTACTTGCGCTTTCAAAAGTTGCTTTTGCCTTGAAATTTTCTGTTTCCCCATCTTTCGTTTTCAAGGCATCTACCGTCAAGTCCTTGGATACCTCCGCTGAAAGCAAAGCGATCTGCCTTCGTTCCTGGATCCATTTTTCTAGAAAACAGGTTCCTTCCAGGGCGTGTTTTCCTACTGTTTTTAGGGTTTTTGGCACACATACATTTCTCAGCTCCCCACAGCCGAAAGCCAACTTATGCGGAATATGACGGACTCCCGATTCCATGATCAATGTGCGCAGACGAGAGCAATGAGAGAAGATGCCGGTGCCAAAATCTTGCCCGTCTCCGGAAAAGGATACTTTTTTCAGTCCGCTCTCAGCAAAAGCCAGATCCCCCACCTGACAGAGAGAAGGAGAAAGCGCTAACTCTTGAAGTCCAGCGCAACGGTAGAACGCCATTTCTCCGATTCGCACCAAGTTTTCAGGGAAATTTAATTGTTTTAAAGAAATACATCGATAAAATGCCATTTCCCCAATTTCTTTCAGGCAAGACCCAAAGGAAAGCTCTCGCAAAACATGGCAATGTTTAAAGGTATTGCTCTCAACAGCAGTAATCCCCGGTGGGAGAATAGCTCGTATTAGTTTGACACAATTTTCAAAAGCTCCAGGGCCGATAAAAGTCAATGATTCTGGAAGTTCGATGGTCTGCAACACCAGACAATCTCGGAAAGCCCCGGCTCCAATTTCGATAAGGCTTTCAGGAAGAATAACCCGGTCAATGGCTTCATTTCCGGCAAACGCCTCTTCCCCGATGACGGTAATCCCCGGAGGAACTACTACCCGGGATTCGCAGCCTAGGTATTTAAGGAGGATAGTCCCACAGATCCGGAAATTTCCCATAATCTGTCGGTGGATGAGCTGTACCAAAGGAGGAATTTGTTGTTTGGCAAGACTCAGAATCCCCTGAAAGGTGTACGTAGTTTTGTCACAGACTGTGATATGTTTGAGCGCTGTGCAGTTTTGAAAAGCATCCTCATGAATCTGAACCTGGTTATTCTGAAAAACCACAGTTTCTAGACTAATACAATTGCGGAAGGCTCGGCTCTCAATCACCTGCAGAGAAGCAGGCATATGGACAGATAAAATGCCCCGCTTGTCAAAAAAACAGCTTTTTTTGATCGATGTGATACCCTTGGGGATTTCTACATGTTTGAGATTGGTGAGAAATCGCACCAATTGCCGTCCATCCAACTCCATCATTCGGAGAACATCCACAGCAATTGCCCGAATCAGCGAGGGGACTTGCGGATCGCCTGCCACAATCTCTACCACATTGGGAAAGGAAAAGGTTTCTCCATCAGCAAAAGCAATGCGGGAGATTCGGCCGCAGCTGGTAAATACATCGCAGAGATCTGTTTCACAAAGCTCTCTGGAAATTTCCAGTTCTTCTAAGAGCACATCATTGACAAACGCCTGTTTCCCAAGGTGGCAGACTCCTGGCATATGGACTTTGACAAGGCTGTCACAGTAGAGAAATGCGCAATCTCCCAAGCGGTCTACCGAGACCGGAAGCAAAATCTCTTTCAGACAATGACAGCGGTGGAACGCATAATCACCGATTTTGGTAACTCCCTGAGGAATTATGATTTCCTGAAGTTTTCTGCAGCCCTTGAAGGCCCCTGTCATAATGTGGCGAAGGCTAGAAGGTAAAGTTACCTTTTTTAAAGAGACACAAGCTTTAAAAGCCCCTTCTCCAATGGTGCGGATGCCCTCCGGAACAATGACGGATTCTTCTTTTCCCTCGTACAGAAGCAGAATATCATCTTGAATGTGAAAGTGGCGATTCATGGTCGGATGCTCCTTTTATGTATGATTCAGAGGGACTGTCAGAGCCAATATCGGTTTTTATCCCTCATAAATAGTTCTGGTGCGAATGTCATTCGGATACGTGGTGGTAAAAGGTATCTATATGTGATCATTATAACATAAAAGCAGATATGAGGAGAAGATGATGATAGAAAAATAAAGAATTTTATGGTATAATCTCGGCAGAGATTATTACTTGTGCGGGTTTATGTTGGACCAATGGAAAGTTTGTTACTATGATAAAAGATGACAACAACACCAAAAAAGAAGAAAGGCAGAGAAATCACAAATGAAGCAGGAAAAAAGAAAAAAGCGGCTTGCCATAGCAGGCTGCGGTTTTTTGGGAAATATCCTTATGGATGCCTGGAAAAATGGGCTTTTGCCAGAGTACGAGATCGTAGGAGTTTTGGGGCGAAATGAGAAGCGGGCGACCTTTATGGCTGCCAAGGCAGGTTGCCCCGTGTGCAAAAATATTCAAGAGCTTCTGGAACAAAATCCCGATTATGTAGCGGAGATGGCTTCTGTGCAACTGGTGAGGGAGATTGCAAAACCTGTGCTTTGTCATGGGGCCAATCTGGTGGTATTGTCTGTGGGCGCCTTTGCAGAGGAGGCATTTTATGAAGAGATCAGTCAAGTGGCCAGGGAACAAGGAACCCATGTGCACATCGCTTCTGGCGCCATTGGCGGCTTTGATGTGCTGCGGACGATTTCCTTGATGGGACAAATCAAGACCGAGATGGTGACACATAAAGGACCGGTATCTCTGAAAAACACTCCCGTTTTCAAGGAGAGCTTGCTGGAGAGTCAAAAAGAAGAAGAGGTCTTTGCTGGAAATACCCAAGAAGCCATAAAGCTTCTTCCCACGAAGGTCAACGTATCCATAGCCGCTTCTCTGGCCACTGCAGGGACAAAAAAGACAAATTATTCCATTGTCAGTGTTCCCGGCATGACAGGAGACGATCATAGGATTACCGCAGAGATTGAAGGGGTGAAGGCAGTGGTGGACATATATTCTGGTACCAGTGCCATTGCCGCTTGGAGCGTGGTGGCCCTTCTTAAGAATCTGGTTTCGCCGATTATGTTTTAGGAACCAGAGATTGGCTTTAGAAGAAAAAGGGGAGGATGGCGCCCAATGTCATTTAGATAAGGAAACGAGAAGCCTAGTCCAGGAAATGAGGCGAGAACCAACGACAAACCGTCTGCTCCTTTTTCCGGTTTCGAGATTAAGAATTCCTAAAAC
>JAAWNY010000066.1 GCA_022799175.1 Lachnospiraceae bacterium
AAGTCCTTAAATCCCTGAATTTGGCGTTGAAACGAAAATATACACTGTCTGAGCGGAGCGAGTTTGTATATTTTCGTTTCGTTTTTAGCAAAAGTCAGGTGTTTTAGGAATTCTTAATCTCGAAACCGAAAAAGGAACAGACCATTTTCGATGGCTTCTCTCCCCGCTTCCTTGGCGTACCTTTTGTCACTACTTATCTAAATGACATTAGGCCATCGCCACGTTCTTTTTCCATGTAAGCAGCGCCTTCATCTGCCTTTCTGCATCCTGACGACCCAGATCATAAGTCCGTTGCAGTTCCTTGGGATTATGCTCCATTCGTCCGATAGTCAATTCCCGGCTAGGTGCGATGATGAAGATCTCGCCAGCCTCCTCCAGGCGTCGAAGATAACGAATGGTTTTGTTATATTTTTCATGCCGATTTTCCAATGCCCGCACCAAACGTGGATAACGGAAATAACGCAGGCGCACCAGCCGGTTCATCTCCGCCTGTTTTACATAGCCTGCCTGACGAGTCAAAACTACTACATTATGACGAAAACCCATCTTCCGAAACGCCCGTACCGGAATACTGTCTGTACAGCCGCCATCCAGATATTTTTTTCCGTCTACCCGCACGATCTTAGAAACACAAGGCAACGAGGCAGACGCCCGCATGATATCTACCTGCTTTTTCATATCATTCAGTTTCAAGTACTCTGCCTTTCCGGTCTCAATGTTACTGCAGGTCGCATAAAATTCTGTCGATGAACGTTTGAATGCCTCATAATCATAGGGATCTAGCTGGTCCGGCAGTTTATGATAGCAGAATTTTTCTCCCACCATATCTCCCGTTAGCAGAAAATTGCGCAGGCTCATAAAACGCCAGTCTGTACAGTACCGCTTGTAATAGCGGATACTTCGCCCTCGCTGACCAGACACGTAAGAGCATCCGTGAACCACACCAGCAGACACGCCGATTACCCCGTCAAAGGCAATCCCCTTTTCCAAAAATACATCCAACACACCAGCCGTGTAGATTCCTCGCATTCCGCCGCCTTCCAGCACCAGTCCAGTCTTTTCCACTTGTTTCATTTCCATGCCTCCTATCACGCAATCTGAGCGCCCGGGAACGTTTTGTAACCCTTGCGCTCATTTTTTATTCCTTATTCGTCATCTTTTTTATGACTCTCATCTTCCATGGACAATTAAATCCACCTTAAAATTGCCTCGGTGATAAAAACGCCCGTCCAGTAAATACAGCTACAGAACGGGGCCTCATAATAAACGAACCATCGATCCGTACTTCTTCCTCTTCCTGATAAACATAACGCCCCTGCCAGTCACCATAAGTATTGACACTCAGATACCAGGCACCCCGTTTCCGTAAGTCTGGCAACGTGATCTCCACATCCTCCCAGTAGGTATTGATTGCGACATAAACCAGATCGTCTCGACCTTTTTCTCGATCATAGCCAGCAAAGCTGACGGCAATCGTCTTTGCATTCTCTGGAAGATTGGTCCGTTCCGCCCGAACATCATGAGAATGCATCGCTTCCATGCCACAGATCGCGTCCGGCAGCTTCTTGCGAATCACTGGATGCTTCTGACGGTAGTGAATCATAAATTTAAAAAATTCGAACAGCTCCCGATTTTTATCCAGCAGTCCCCAATCCAACCAGGAAATCTCATTATCCTGACAGTAACTGTTATTGTTGCCAAACTGAGTATTGCCAAACTCATCTCCGGCCAAAAACATCGGCGCTCCGCGGCTGCACATCAGCACAGCGCAAGCATTGCGGATCATCCGGAAACGAAGTTTTAATACCTCGATATCATCGGTCTCCCCTTCCGCACCACAATTCCAGCTACGATTGTCGTTGGCCCCATCCGTGTTGTTCCAACCGTTTTTCTCATTGTGTTTGTCATTGTAGGAATAGAGATCATATAAAGTAAACCCATCATGGCAGCTAAAAAAATTCACACAAGAATTATATCCTGCATAACATCCTTTATCGTCGGAAATATGGATACCATAAAGATCCCCAGAACCACAAATACTCCAGGCAGCGTTCCACGCTTCCCAACAATCGCCTTTTAAATATCCCCGCAGAGCGTCCCGATAACGACCATTCCATTCTGCCCAACGCTTCTCGGCAGGAAAACAACCCACCTGATACATCCCGCCGGCATCCCATGCCTCAGCAATCAACTTGACATTTCCCAGAATCGGATCATGAGCTAAGCTCTCCAAAAGCGGCGGTTTATTCATCGGAGAACCATCCTCGTTTCTTCCCAAGATACTTGCCAAGTCAAACCGAAAACCATCCACCCGATAATTGATTGTCCAATAACGCAAACACTCCAAAATCATCTGCCGCACAATCGGATGATTACAATTGAGCGTATTGCCACAACCGCTGAAATTATAATAATTTCCCTCTGGAGTCAACATGTAGTAAACCTTGTTATCAATTCCTTTAAAACAAAATGTGGGGCCCATTTCGTTCCCCTCTGCTGTGTGGTTAAAAACCACATCCAATATAACCTCAATTCCATTATCGTGGAGATCCCGAATCAGTTCCTTGAGTTCGGTTCCTTCCCGGTTATGCTCAATTGTCGATGCATAGTTGCTGTTAGGAGCAAAAAAGCTTACGGTATTATATCCCCAGTAATCTAATAACAGCTGTCCACCCACCTCCCGGGAATTCATCGTCTCATCAAATTCAAAGATCGGCATCAGCTCCACTGCATTGATCCCCAGCTCCTTCAGATAAGGAATCTTTTCCCGAATCCCGGCAAAAGTGCCCGGAAATTTCACGCCTGAACTCGGATGGTAGGTAAACCCCCGCACATGCATCTCGTAGATCACCAGATCGCATAACTGCCGCGAGGATTGTGGCATATCACCCCAATCAAATACGTCCTTCACCACCCGGGCATGATAATGTTTCACCATCTTCTCACCCCAGATCTCCTGCCCGGTCACGGCCCGTGCATAAGGATCCAAAAGAATCGCATCCCGGTTAAATAGCATCCCCTTATCTGGCCGGTACTCTCCATCAATCCGGTAGGCATACTCAAAATCTTCAATCTTTAAACCAAATACAATCATCGAATACACATCCCCGACCTTATATTCGTCAGGAAATGGAAGAATTGCGTAGGGCTCCTCCTCTCCCTTATGAAACAGCAAAAGTTCGCAGGAACGTCCATTCTGGGTATGAACCGTAAAATTCACTCCCACCTCGGAAGCCACAGCGCCGTTGCTGTCAAACAGACCGGGTCTTACCTGATACCCCGCAATCTCTCCCATCGGAATAATCGAAACAGGATAATCGAGTGTCAGCTTCTGGCTGTACAAATTCATTCAGTTACCTCCTTTGTAGTCAACTATTTAAGCCAAAACAATCAGAACTGCCAAACGAAATCATTGAAAACTACTTTCAATAGACAAGCATATCCAAAGCCGAATCCTGTATTCACCTACCAGCAAAAAAATGCGAAAAGATGGTATTGCCAGTTTATCATATCCCATTTGGTTATTCAAGATAATTTATCTGAAGAAAGACGATGTTACAAAACTAATTAAGTTTTCGTGAAAAATATATTTTTGTACTTGATTATCTTAAAAAAGAACGTTATAATATTTTCGGTTATTTCATTTTATTTTAATTTAAGGGAGGATTTTTAAAATGTTCAAGAACAAATTACGTATCATTCCGGCGGTTCTCGCCGCCATGGCTCTGACTGCCTTGACTGCCTGTGGAGGCAGCGACAGCAAACCGGCAGATGCTACCACAACTGCCGCTGAAACCACCACCGAAGCTACCACCGAAGCCGAAAAGGAAGAGACCACCGAGACCGCAAAAGAAACCGAAGCCGAGGCGGCTTCCAGTGACAATAGCGATTATCTCGCCCAGGTAGACACCATGAACAAAGCTGCGGAAGAGTTTATTACTGTCAGCATGGAATTCATGCAACTGGCTCAGAGCGATCCAGAAAACACAGATGCATTGGCCGAAAGTATTGAGAAAACTCGTGCTACCAAACAGGCTTTTGTCGATTTTGCTGCTATTGATACTCCGCCGGAAGGACTGGAAGAGCCTCATGCCAGACTGGCCAAAGCCGCCGGTGAATATGCCGATACACTGGAAGTATACTGCGATGTGCTTCTGGCAAGTATCAATGGAGAAGATCATGAAGCAATGAATACGATCCAGGAAGATTGGACCAATGTTGCTACTGAACTGAGCGAAGCTATGGCTGCGGTTGAAGAAGCTGCTGCTAAATAAAACAAAAACGAAAAAATTGCTGTTTACAGGCAATAAAATTCTACGAAATAAAAATCAGGCAGACATATCTTTCTCGATATATCTGCCTGATTTTTATTCTAATCTCCAATCATTTTTCACTTTATCAAATATTCAACAAATCGCTAAATTCTTTCAGTGCTCCGTCCGTCTCATGAGCCAGTACACGCTTCGCCAGTACTTTCCCCAGCTGTACGCCCTCCTGATCAAAGCTGTTCACATTCCATACAAACCCCTGGAACATCACCTTGTTTTCAAAATGTGACAAAAGCGCTCCCAAAGTCCCCGGATTCAGCTGATCGCCAATAATAATACTGGAAGGACGTCCGCCTTCAAAATTCTTGTTGCGATTCTCATCCGACTTTCCACATGCAAAAGCAATGATCTGAGCAGCGACATTGGCACATAATTTCTGCTGACTGGTGCTGTCCTGAATTACGACATCTGTACCAATCTGATTATTCCGGAATCCGATAAACTGGAGCGGTACAATGGAAGTCCCCTGATGAAGCAGTTGATAGAAGGAGTGCTGGCCATTTGTCCCCGGCTCACCAAAGATCACCGGACCTGTCTGGTAATCTACCCGCTCTCCAAAACGATTGACACATTTTCCGTTCGATTCCATATCCAATTGCTGCAGATGAGCCGGGAAACGACTCAAAGCCTGAGAATACGGAAGAACTGCCGTACACAGATATCCCAATACATTGCGCTCATAGACACCAATCAACGCGTCCAACATAGCCGGATTCTCTAATATTTCTTTGTTTTTAGACAACTTATCTTCCGCAGCCGCGCCTTCCAAAAACTGTGCGAATACTTCCGGTCCAAAAGCCAAAGACAGCACGGCGCCGCCTACTGCAGAAGTGGAAGAATACCGTCCGCCAATATAGTCATCCATAAAGAAAGCCGCCAGATAATCATCGCTCTTAGCCAATGGCGAAGTCTCGCTGGTAACTGCCACCATATGTCTGGACGCGTCCAAACCTGCTTTCTTGAGTGCATCTTTGACAAATGATTCATTTGTCAGAGTCTCAAGCGTTGTCCCGGACTTTGACACAAGAATAAACAAAGAATGCGCCACGTCAATGGAATTTAAAACAGCCGCTGCATCATCCGGATCCACATTGCTGATAAACTTTGCTTCCATCTTAAAAGTATTGTGCTTTTTTGCCCAGTTTTCAAGAGCCAAGTAAATGGCACGGGGACCTAAATCACTCCCGCCAATGCCAATCTGGACCACGGTAGTAAATTTCTCCCCCGCCGCATTTGTAATCTCTCCTGTATGTACCTTTTTGGCAAATTCTGCAACTTTCTGCTGTACTCCCACATAAAAATCATGCTTATCAATACCATCCGCCATGACAGCTTCTCCCAACTGGCCGCGGGTCATGTGATGAAGCACCAGACGCTTCTCTCCGGTGTTGATCACTTCTCCATTGTAGAGAGCTTCAAATTTTTCAGTCAGTTGAGCTTCTTCTGCCATCTTCTTAAGCACATCCAGAATGGCGTCATCCACCTGTTTCGCCGCATAATTGTAGACCATCCCTTCTGCCATAGGAACACTGTATTTTTTTACGCGCTCCGCTCCCTTTTCTCCCTCCATCGCCTGAGCAAGATTCACCGGCTCTGCCTTCAAAAGTTCCTGGAAGGAAGCAAGTGTATCCATATTGTTCCAGTTGATCATAATCATGTCCTCCTTGGATATTATTATATTTAGACGTTTGATAAACGCTCAAACTCGCAGATCGCCAAATTACTGACTAGATACTGCTGGCTGGAAATAATTATACTATTAATCCTTTTTTTATTCAAGCATGTGTGAACATGATTTTTCAACGGATAAATTTCTTATAAATTATTCTCAAAAAATAATTTCATTTCTATCAGCGCCTGTTCCTCATCCTCCCCTTCTAAGATGAGCTCCGCCGTCTGACCGCATTTCAAATCCAACTCCATAATCTCCATCAGATCCGATGCTTCTGCCAGCTTTCCGTTCCCTGCAACCAATATGTGACTTTTATATTTTTTTGTTTCCCTTACTAGTTTTACTGCCTCCCGGGCATGAACTCCCCATTCTGCCCGGATTTTATACTGCCATTTCTTCAACCTTATCTCTCCTTCTTTTTTTCTCAGATAGATTCGTTATCTTCTCCCCTGTTATAATTCTTCCCCATTCGTTTCTATCACTTTTTGATACCAGTAAAAAGACTTTTTACGGGTCCTTTTCCGTGTGCCGCTTCCATCTTCTTGCTTATCCACATAGATAAAACCATAACGTTTCTTCATTTCTCCTGTGCCCGCACTAATTAAATCGATCGGCGCCCAAGAAGTATACCCCATCAGCTCCACACCATCTTCTTCTACTGCCTTTTTCATCTCCTGAATGTGTTCTCTGAGATATTCAATGCGATAATCATCAAATATCTTTCCATCTGCCTCCGGTATATCCTCCGCTCCTAATCCGTTTTCTACAATAAACATAGGTTTCTGATAGCGATCATAAACTTGGTTGAGCGTAATACGCAAGCCCAGCGGATCAATGGGCCATCCCCAGTCACTATAATTCACGAAAGGATTTTTTGCTGACTGGAACAGATTTCCTTCTGCCATCTCCTGTGTGCCAGCAGAAACGCAACGACTGTTATAATAAGAAAATGAAATAAAATCCACGGGATATTTTTTTAAAATTTCTTCATCTCCTGTCTGCATTTGGGGAAATATCCCTCTTTTCTGCAATCGAATTTTAGCATAAGCTGGGTAATATCCCCGTGATTGTACATCCACAAAGAAATAATTTTCCTGTTCTTTTAACAATGCCTCCCACACATCCTCTGGACGGCAGGAAAAAGGATAAACGCTTCCTGCTGCAAACATACATCCTACTTGGTTTTTTGGATTAATCTCATGGGCCAGCTTTGTCGCCAACGCACTGGCTACCAGCTCATGATGGGCGGCCTGATATTTAACTAGCTCCTCATTTTCTCCTTCCCGGAAACAAAGCCCCGCTCCCATAAAAGGCGCATGCAGAATCATATTGATTTCATTGAATGTCAGCCAGAGTGTCACTTTATCCTGGTATCGGGTAAACAGAACTCGACACAGACGTAGATAAAAATCGATCATTCGGCGATCTCTCCATCCTCCATACTTTTCAATCAAATACACCGGACAATCAAAATGCGAGATCGTTACCAGCGGCTGAATCCCATATTTCTTACACTCTTCAAAAATTTCATCATAAAATCGCAATCCCTCCTCGTTCGGTTTCTCTTCGTCACCTTTGGGGAATATTCTTGTCCAGGCAATACTCAGTCGAAACACCCGAAAGCCCATCTCTCCCAGTAGACGTATGTCTTCCCGAAAATGGTGATAAAAATCAATTGCTTCTGCAGATGGATAATGACAGCCTGGTTCCATCTGCAGTATCTTTCCATGACCACGGAGTATCTCTTGTCGTCGGCTTCCAGAGGGGCAGAGATCCACATTAGCCAGACCCCTGCCTCCTTCAAAAATTCCTCCTTCACACTGATTCGCCGCCATCGCACCTCCCCATAAAAAATTCTCTGGAAATCCCATATTCCTCTTCTCCTTTCTACTACTTCAACAACTTCAACAATGTTTCACCTGGATCTATTTTACTATCCGTAGTCTCGATGATTTCCAAAAAACAATCCGTATTTGTGATCAACACGGGTGTCTCCAGACAATATCCCTTATTTTCAATGAACTCCTTATCAAACAAAAGTATAAGCTGTCCCTTTTGCACCCGATCTCCTTGAGCCACTTTAGCCTCAAACCCTTCGCCGCCCAACTGTACGGTATCTAACCCAATATGGATCAATATCTCCGCTCCATCATCCGTTGTGATTCCCAGTGCATGAAGTGTGGGAAACAATGCCGAAACCACGCCGCTCGCCGGAGCATATACGCTTCCTTCTTCCGGCAGCAACGCCACTCCCTTTCCCAGCACTCCGGATGCAAACGCTTCGTCCTGGATACTTTCCAGTTTCCGTACTCTTCCTTTTATCGGACTGCCCAATTCTATCTTTTGCATCATGGCTTTCATTTCTTTTTGTTCTTTCTTCCCTAAAACTGGCTCCTCTGTTGCATCTGCGTTCATTAATTCTGGCTCATGATAGAAAATCATGGTTGTCACAAAGGCAATCACCATTGTAATCACTACTCCCACAACCGCCACTATCAGATTTCCCATGCTGCCGTCCGGCTCAATCATTGCCGGAAACTCAAAAATCCCCATACCACCCATCATAAATTTCCGAAAATTAAATGCCCCATAAAAGCCCCCGCCAATTCCACCAGCAATGCAGCTGATGATAAACGGCTGTTTTAAAGGTAATAATATTCCATAAATTGCCGGCTCTGTAACTCCGAAAATACCAGAAATAAAGTTCGGCAGCGCCATTTCTTTTAACTGACGGTTCTTGGTCTTGAAAAAGATAGCCAGCACCACTGCCGACGTCGCAAACGTACAGGCAAAAAACGGCATCATCACATTATCATATCCATTCGTCATGATATTGTTAATATATACAGGAATAAATCCCCAGTGCAACCCGAAAATCACCAGAATCTGCCATGTCAATCCCACAATCGCACCTGCTGCCAAAGGGCTGAAATCGCGCACTGTCATTACCGCTTCAGCGATTATTGTCGAACCAAAAACCGCTACTGGCCCAATTACCAGAAATCCAACTGGAATCGCTACAAACAGGGTCAGCATTGGTACAAAAAAGAATTTCACCAAATCCGGCACCCAACTGCTAAAAAATTTTTCACATTTTGCCGCAAAATACACTACAAAAATAACAGGAATCACGGTTCCCGTATAATCCATAGCAATCAGCGGAATTCCAAAAAAATCTGTGTAAACTGCCGATTCAAACATAGTACCACCAAAAAGCGTGTACAGAGCCTCCCCTCCTGCTGAAAGCGCACTCCCCTGTATTGCCGGATAGCACATAATCGCACCAATCACCAAACCCACCATCGGCTTTAATCCAAACTTTTTGGAAGCCGTATAACCTAGAAACAGAGGCAAAAAATAAAACAGACCATCACCGATGGCATTCAACAGCAAATAACCGCCACAAATATCCGAATATAATCCTATGGCAACAAACAAAGCATTCAGACCTTTGACCATACCACAAGCCGCCATAATCCCCAAAATCGGCTGAAAAATGCCTGATATCGCATCAATTGCCTGATTAAACAAATTTCCTTTCGCCCCATCGTCCTCATCTTTTTTACATTCTTCTCCGCCAATCAATGGCAGAACATCGGCATACACCTCTGGTACATGATTACCAATTACCACTTGATATTGACCGCCGCTTTTCATTACGGTGACCACCCCATCCATACTTTTGAGTATCTCGTCCTTCGCCCTGGACTCGTCCTTCAGTTTGAAACGAAGTCTGGTGATACAATGAGTCAGGCTGACTATATTTTCCCTGCCTCCTACATTACTGACTATCTCTTCTGCCAGCTTTTGATACTTTCCCATGTCTTTTTCCTCCATAATTTTTTGTACTACTGCAATTTTTACCTTTTGCTGCTTTGCAGCTTTTTATCATGTTGTATTTCAGCCATAAACTAAAATACAACGTTTATGAAGGTTTGGCCAACCGAATGTCACCACCCTGACATATTGAATATTTTACTGTCGCTCAACGTCTGGTCTTACTCACTACCCTCTCAATATGAATTGACAAATAAAGCTGTTCCTCCTTTGACAATTGATAATGATACTTTTTTTCTGTAAACTGCCCTATCTTTTCTACACATCGATATGCCTCTGGATACTTTTTCTTAATCACCGTCCACAAATCATCATCTTCTGATTCTGGATAAAGACTATGTTCCACCAATCGTTTGGCAAAAAATTTCAAATGTGTGATAAAACGATAATAATATACATTCTCCTCATCAAAATCCACTCGAAAAAAATATTTTACAATATTACTGACCTCCTGCATGACACGCGTAATTTCATACATATTATGCATGACTGCCTGATCCATCTGGGCATTAGCCAGATGAAGAGCAATAAATCCGGCTTCATCTTCTGGAAGCTGTACGCCAGACTCCTTTTCAATCTTCTTCAGCGCCCACAAGCCGATCCGATATTCCTCCCGGTAAAATCTTCGAATATCCCATAAAAGTACATTTTTTACTGTCACTCCATCTAAAAAACGCATGATGGAAGTATGTACATGATCAATCAGCGAAATATAAACCATATCATTCAGTTCCCGTCCCAGTTGCCGCTTCGCTTCAGCAATAATTTCTTCTCCTATGACCATATGTTCCATCGGCATATCCTGAACCAGTCTCTGAAACTTGCTGCTAACATCCGCTGTCGAAAGGGAAAACACCTTATCAACTACAGCTCCCTCTATCTCTTCCCCCGTTTTTTTCTTAAAGCAGATCCCTCTTCCCATCACGATTTTTTCCTGACCCAAATTATCCCTGACCACTGCTGCATTATTGTTCAGAATTTTAGATATCCGCATTCCTTCCCCCTTTTTGCCAACCATTTTGCTCTTTCATTCTTCCCACGACAGAGAATCTTTGCCTTTCTTTCTAAAAACAAAAAAACCCATATACATAGATACATTTGAAAAATCTACTTTTCAAATATATCTCTGTATATAGGTTTGGCTTGCTTTTGCAATCACCATCCGTAATTGTTATTGATTATAACAGGAGCAAGACTTAAAGTCAATCTAGTTTTTGATTTCCCTGACTATTCCATTTGTTTTCTGCGTTTTTACTAATTTCATAAACTTTTCTTTGTGAAATCTGTCTATGGCCACTATTTATGACTGCCATCCCCCATTTTCATCAAACCAATCCGATATCCTCCCTTGCTCCTCTCAGAACCGATTCGTCTCTCATTCGTTATTTCCATAATTAATACCAAATATTTTAGCAGTTCTCATCGAGCCCTTCAAGGAAGATTTCATCACAAATTTATGATTATTCTGATTCTTAATTCATTTTTCCCAGCAAATAATTCACAAACTGCTGTGCAGTCCTTCCTGAAATTCCTCCATGGCTCAGCTCCCACTGATTCGCCTTTGCACACAGTTCTTTCTCCTCCATCTTGATTCCTGCTCGTCTCGACAGTTCTGTCACAATGTGGAAATACTCCTTTTGAGAAGGCTTTGAATAGCAGATTGTCACCCCAAATCGGTTTACCAGCGATAACTTCTCCTCCATCGTATCCGAGCGATGCATTCCATTATTATGCTCCATGTCATCCCGATCGCTCCAGTTTTCCTTGATCAGATGCCGCCGATTCGAGGTGGCATAGATCAGGATATTATCCGGCCGCGTCTCCACGCCCCCCTCAATCACTGCTTTCAAAAACTTATACTCGACCTCGAACTCTTCAAAAGAAAGATCATCCATATAGATAATAAATTTATAATTTCGATTCTTAATTCGTGCAATCACGGTTGATAAATCTTTAAACTGATGCTTATAGATCTCAATCATCCGCAGTCCCTGAGGATAAAATTCATTGACAATTGCCTTGATGCTGGTAGATTTCCCGGTCCCGCTGTCTCCAAACAGCAACACATTATTTGCCTTTTTCCCCTGGACAAAAGCCATTGTATTGTCAATCAGCTTCTGCTTTTGCCGCTCATACCCCACCAGATCCTCTAACATCACGGTATCCATATTATTAATCGGATGAAACATTACCTCGTCCCTTCCATCCGCAGAAATCCGGAATGCCTTATTAAGTCCAAACATCCCCACTCCATAAGCCTTATAAAAACCAGTCACGCAATCAAAGAATTCTTCCTCGTCTCCTGCCTGCTCCAGTTTCATACTCAATGCCTGAACCTTTTCGCTGACGTTTTTATTATACATCAGCTCTTTTTTTCCTATCGCCTGATAATTCGAAATCCGAGTAAAGCAATCCACCCCCAAAAATTCTTCCAGTCTGCCAAAATCATAATCAAACAACTCCTTAAATACCCGAAAATCACCCTTGGCAAAATAATTCACGCTGCCCTCATTGGCCCCCACCTTCTCGCAGGTAATACTAAAGGGATTTTCACTGGTAATCAACAAAAAGGTCAGATAATTATGCCACAGATTCTTGTCAAATCCATAATCCGTCGCCACCTGTAGCAAATGCTTAAGCTGGGTAAATGCCCGAGTCAGCAGCTCTTCCTTCTTTTGACTCCCATCGTCCATTCTCCGCACAATATCTGCCAGCTCCATCAGTATGGTATCTTTTGGCATATCTCCATATATTAACAACCGGGAAACTATTTTGTACACGTTATCTCTCCTCCTGAAATCATCTATGCTCTCTTAAAACAAAATCCTTATCTCTGTACCGCCATCCGATAGATCTCTAACATATCCTTTTCATACAGTACTCTCGCCGATCCTCTGCTGCCACCGGTTGCCACACTACAGTTATGCGCCAGCTCCTTTAGCTCTTCTTCTGTAGGAAAAATCCCCAATTCCGGCAAAGATATTGGCATATGAATCTCATGATAAAAATCTTCCATCGCCTCAATTCCTTTTAGGGCTATCGCTTCTTCTGAGCCTTCTTCCGGCACTCCCATCACTTTCACGGCAAAACGATAAAACCGTGGAAGACAATTTTGATAGACATACCTTGCCCAGCTTCCCCAAATTGCTGCTAGGCCCGCGCCATGCGCCACATCATACATTCCGCCAATTTCATGTTCCAGCATATGACAGGAAAAATCACCACCATCGTTCCCACAGCCGGTCAAGCCATTATTGGACAAACTCCCCGCCCACATCACTTCTGCTCTTGCTTCATAATTACCGGGATCTGCTTTCAGAATTCGTGCATTCTCTATCACGGTCCTCATCAAAGCCTCTGCCATATGATCTGTGATTTCCATACTTCCGCCATTCGTAAAATAATGCTCCATGGTATGTATTAAAATATCTGTGCAGCCACAAGCTGTCTGATAATCCGGCACAGTAAGCGTCAATTCTGGATTCATAATCGCAAAACAAGGCCGGCCCAGTCCACTGTTGTAACTGCGCTTGCTGTTTCCTTCCTCTTTGGTGATGACTGAACTGTTACTCATCTCACTTCCAGCCGCAGCAATCGTCACCACTGCACCAACCGGCAGACAGCCAGAAGCCCGACGCCTACCATCATAAAAATCCCAAACGTCTCCCTCATTGGCCGCCCCATAAGCAATCGCTTTCGCCGAATCAATGACACTGCCCCCACCGACTGCTAATAGGAAATCAATATTTTTGCTTTTTGCCAAAGCTATCCCCTCATACACCAAAGACAACCTGGGATTCGGCACCACACCACCTAACTCCACATAGAAAATACCAGCTGCTTCCAGAGATTCCTCCACGCGCTTTAGCAAACCCGATCGCACCACGCTTCCGCTGCCATAATGAATCAACACCCGTTTTCCTTTTTGCGCTTTTATCTGTTTTCCTGTTTCTTTTTCCGCTCCTTTTCCAAAAATAACTTTTGTCGGTACGTAATATTTAAATGAATTCATCGTTTTCTCTTCCCCATCTTTTCGAAAAGCAAAGCCCTCCTTTCAAGAAGATATCTGATATCCTCTCCGAAAGGGGGCTCTCTGCCAAACCTAACAAAATCACCAATTAGAAAGTCTCTTCCCCACCGAGATCCTCTAAGCAGCAATATATGGTTTAATATCCTGAAACAACTGTCCGCAATCTTCCGCATAGACATTCAGATTCATCACTTGATTAAATCCTAGAATCATAACTCCCAGCAGAGATTTGGCATCTACTACCACGCTTCCCCTGCTCAAATCCATGGCATAGGGATACCGTTCCACCCGAGTGACAAAATCTGCCACCTCACCAGGATTGCGAAAACTTACATGCAACCGGCTCATCTTTATTCCTCCTTCTCCTAAATGTTCTTTTCCTTTTTGATTATAACCATATCAGAGCCGTCCATACCCTCCTTTTAAAGCCTTTGCTGCTTTTTGCCCCAATCATTCTAAAAACACAAAAACGGCAGTATCTCCGGATACTACCGCCCTCATTGGCATATAATCACGTGATAAAAACATTTAAATGCGGGTAGCCGGACTTGAACCGGCACGAGATTGCTCCCGAGAGATTTTAAGTCTCTTGTGTCTGCCTATTCCACCATACCCGCATATACCCAACCATACATGCAACATGTATGACTCTGCATTCTGACGTATATCCGAATGCTTATTACCTGACAAAACGCGTCTTTGACGCGTTCTTCAGATGACGACCCGGATGGGATTCGAACCCACGACCTCCGCCGTGACAGGGCGGCGCTCTAACCAGCTGAGCCACCGGGCCAAACACTACCATATAAAATTTAAAGAACGAGCAAATGGACCTTCGGGGACTCGAACCCAGGACCGACCGGTTATGAGCCGGTTGCTCTAACCAACTGAGCTAAAGGTCCGCAATATGCTGCCAAT
>JAAWNY010000067.1 GCA_022799175.1 Lachnospiraceae bacterium
AAAATATACAAACTCGCTCCGCTCAGACAATGTATATTTTTGTTTCAACGCCAAATTCAGGGATTTAAGGACTTCTAAATCTCTACAAAGTCAAAATCCAGCAGACGGTTTGGCGTTGGTTTTCGCCTCATTTCCTTGACTATGCTTTTCGTTTCCTTATCTTAATGACATTAGATTGATCTGTCACATTTTAGAGAATAGGAAATTTGATTTTTACGAAATAAAGAGACTGTAGAGATAGACTTTATAAGGAGGTGAAATAATAATTTTCTCCAGTTTCTGATTATTTCTTAAAAATATAAAATCAAAAAAGATTAGAGAGGTGAACATATGAATATAAATAATGTAGACAATTCCTTAAAGTGATCTGGTACTAGGAAAACAGAAACCAGATTTTTAAAAGTCGGCAGTTTTGTTTCAAAACTGAATGCGGCTAAAAAGTAAAGAGCGAATTAACCAGAATAGTTCTGTGGCGTTTGCCCAGAAAATTAATGGACTTAGTAATGATGATTATAAACACCCATTCGCGTTTAATGAAGAAACGAAAGGGCTGTACCGTAAGATTATGGCTATATTTGAATGTAGGTTACAAGAAAATAGTTAAACAACAGTATATGCTTGGACTTATATGTAAGAGAGCATAAATGGTTCTGACCGACAGAGGAACCATAGATTAAAACATAAGGGGTAACACGATTATGACAATTCAGATGGTAAATGGATTTCCTGTATATGCCGTTACAAAAAAAGAAGTAGCATACCACCCTTCTGATTTCCAGCAACAGGCAGAAAAATGGGTGGAAGGCGCGAAAAAAGATAAACTGACCGATGAGGAATTGGAAAATCTGAAAAAGAAATATAATTCCGCAAATATGTCAAAAAAAGATTCGATTGCTCTGATGGGCGAACTGGTGGAAGCCGGTATTATTTCCAAAGGAAGAGCTACTGCTATCTATTTAGGCATTACGCCATTAGATGAAAGTAAGATCAATCCAACTAAACCAGAAGGTGTTTTAACAAAATGCGATGATGTTTCCGACCGAAAAAACAATGCTTTTGGAAATTTGGGAGGACTAGGAACTATGTTGGAAGTCGGAGGGCTGGATTCCTATAAAAATTTATATGAGTATTCAAAAGCAGCTACCGATGTTGATGTAAATAAATCTCAGCATTTTCAGGATTACAGAAAATTCTTAGAGATATTGGAACAATTAAAGGCATAAATGAAAAAGACAGATTGAGGAGAAAAAATGAGTGCATTAGGTTTACAAGGCGCAAGCTATCTTACGGCAAGATATCCGATTGGAACTGTTTCCAGAAATAAAATGAGAAATGTTTTTGGTCAAAGCGGGGTAAGTGAGAGTTCATCATCTACTCCTGGCGGCAATTATCATGGTACATTAAAAATGGGATATTTACATAGTGAGTTCAGTCCTGTTTCGGGGCAGGAACTTCACATGAAGTATGATGAAAGTTCCACAGATGACGACCCGGTGATGTATGTCGAGGGAAAAGATATCCGTGGAAAAAGTTTTACCCGGAAAATTCATTTAAATGATGTGAACGCAGAAAATGCCACGCCTGCGGAAATGACTGCGTTACGTGTCCATCTGGCACAGCAGGATGACAAAAGTGTAAAGGCAAGCAGCGGGATACCGCTTATGGCACTTGGCAGTCACCAGGATGTAAACGCAAGCATGGATTTTAAACAGTATTATGAAAATTGGGCTTCTAATCTGGAAAATGCGGGATTGAAACAAAATGCCGGTATCTACAGGAGTGAGATGGAACGGTATCTTTTTTATCAGCGCACAAAAGGAGCGACATTTTCGGATACAGACGACGCTTCATCCGCAACAACGAAACCAACTGGAAGATTAGATGATGAGGACTATGATTACCTTTCCTCCAACTGGAATCCCTCAAATATGTCCCGAAAAGACTATGACGAATTTTTAGATTTTCTTCAAAGTAAAGGAATCATATCTGAGGAAGATAAAGATTATGCCAAAGGAATAAGGCAGTGTACCGGTGAACCAGAAACATGGTACTCGCCTTTGGACCCGGTTCATGATTTTCTTGACGGGAATGTATTAGCATTTTTACGCTATGAGAGTTCGCTTATCTATGATCACGAAACAACAGAAACCAAACACGGAATAGCTCTGTCTAAAAAAATCACTTCGATAATGGAAGAGATGGTAAAACGAAGGGGAGATAATTAAGCTATATACAGAAAGTAGTCAAATTGATTCCATAGGAAAAAAGAACTGTCGTCAGATAAAAATCTGCGGCAGTTTCTTTGTAATCACGGTTATGTTCTAGACAATATGCAATAATTTTTATTCGTTCTTCGATGGTTGCCTTTTTGCTTGATTGTGTCATATAGACTTCCTTTTTCGGTTACAAAACGTGATAGGCTTGTGAATAAAGATAGTAAATATTATGATAAAATTCACATAATTTTCAAACTGCTGCGATAAGATATGTGGTATACTAAAGGATATCCTGAAAATGGAAATGGAATGAGGAGTCAAAATCATGAAATTATATAGAATTAGTGCAATGTTGTTAATGGCAGGGATTTTTGCTTTCGAATTGCCATTGACAGTTGCGGCAGAGACGATGGAATATGGGTTTTCGCAACGTGTGTACGGGCCAGGTGAGGATAATCTCTCTGCGGGGGATCCTTATGCCCGTTATCAATGGGGATTGCGAAATGATGGAGAATTGCAATATCTGGAGGTCGTGAATCGGTTTCGAAACAGTGATCCTCGTCTGGCAGCCACAATTGATATAGCAAACGCACTGAAGTTACCGGCTCCGGTGGAAGGACCAGGTGCTTATGAGATCGAAACCACGGAGTCAGTAAAAGGAATTGACATTAATATCCAGCCTGCGTGGGAGCTTTACGATGCAGATACCGAGGAGCATCGGAACGTGATTGTAGCAGTAATTGATACTGGGATTGATATCAATCATCCGGAATTGAAAGATGCTATTTGGATTAATGAGGATGAGATACCTGGGGATGGCATTGATAATGATGGAAATGGATATGTGGATGATGTCAATGGTTGGAATTTCTTTGCCAATAATAATCAGGTGTTTGTGGGAAAAGAAGATGATCATGGCACACATGCGGCAGGGACGATTGCCGCTTCACGAAGAACGTTGGGGATTGCCGGTATCGCGGATAACCGATATGTGAAAATTATGCCTTTGAAAGCATTGGGAACGGAACAGGGGATCGGAGAGGAGAGAGCAGTTATTGAGGCAATCCGGTATGCGGAGGCAAATGGAGCTTCGATTTGTAACCTGAGTTTTGGAAGTGAGATATATTATCCGCAGCTAGAACAGGTGATGCGGGAATCAAAGATGCTGTTTATCAGTGCTGCCGGTAATGGGAACAGTAGTGGTATTGGCCGTAATGCAGATAAGTATCCCGATTATCCGGCGTCTTTCAATCTGGATAACAGCATTTCTGTGGCGAATTTGATGTTTGATGGGAATCTGGCCAAAAGTTCCAATTATAGTGCGAACCTTGTAGATATTGCGGCGCCGGGTACCTATATTGTCAGTACAATTTCTGATAATTCTTATGGATTTATGACAGGCACCTCGATGGCAGCGCCGATGGTAACTGGAGTGGCAGCACTTTTGTACTCGTATCGGAAAGATATCAGTCTGCAGGATGTAAAGACGATTCTGATGAACTCAGCCAGAAGGTTGGAAGGTTTAGAGGGGAAACTGGTATCAGGAGGTATAGTGGATGCTTATGCTGCTTTGAATTATGGAAGATAGCCAAATAAGTCGTCAGCCATTTCTTGTAGTCCATGTTTGAATGGTACGAGAAATGGCTAACGGCTTATTTTGTAATCTTTTTTCCTTATAATTACCAATCATCAAAGGGGTCGGCGTCATTTCTCTTTTGCTTTTTGGCAGAAGAGAAATTCTTTTGCTGAAAATGAGGTACATTAGCCTTTCGCATTTGCAGCAATCGCTCGAATTCTTCTTCATCGCCATGGGCTTGTAAACGTCTTCGACGTGCTTCGCGCCGCGCGGCTAAGGCTTTCGCTTCTTTTTTTCGCGAAAGAAGAATCCAAGCGACGACAGATATCGCAAGAAGAGTAACGACCGAGGCAACGACAACGGGAATTATGGCAGCAGAAGGCAAGCGGATATGGGGAAGATGAAGGCCATCTGTCTGATTGGGCTCACCAGAAAACGTCTCATCTTCGGGGGCAGGAACCATATCGCCGTCAGAAGGCGAAAGTAAAACATCAGCTTGTTTTGCCAGCAAATATGCTTGACCAATGAAACGATCATTGTAGGTGTAGCGAAGAACGGCAACCGCATTGATTGGATGCTCTTCGGGAAGTGGTTCCAAAGACAGAACTGCGTCATCAAAGTCAGCATTCAGAGGAAGCGTGATAACCTGTTCTGGTTCGATCATCAAATCCGATGCGCGATAAGTCATTCTATTGCGCTCAAGCGTCTCATCTCCCGTGACATAGCGGGTTTCGTGATCAGCAATGACAACATTTTGGAAACGGCTAAAACCGAATTCTAGTAAAGTTTTTCCATCCAAAAAATATGCCGGATTGGGGGAGCCTTTTAAAACGACAGAAATTAAACGTCTTCCATCTTTTTCTGCATAAGTGACCAGTGTGTTGCCAGCTTTCAGAAGATATCCCGTTTTTCCGGCGATAGCTGGCGGATAGTATAATTGATTGTTGGGATCGGTGGTACTGACTAGGCGATGTTCCTGCCGGATAGTAAAACCTTCTGGATGATTTATGGTAGCGTTGATTTTATAAGACAAGGCGGAACTGACTTGTAAGAGAGCATCATTATCAAAAGCAGCCCGAGCGATCAGAGCCATGTCATAGGCAGTGACATACTGGGTCTCTCCATTTAGGCCAGAAGGATTGTCAAAGTGTGTTTTTGAGGAACAGCCAAGTTCGGATACCTTGGCGTTCATCATGTCAACAAAGGCGGGAATACTGCCGGCGGTGTGTTCTGCCAGCGCATTGGCAGCCTGGTTGGTGGAGACAAGGAGAAGAAGATGCAGACAGTCTTCTACCGTCAACTGTTCGCCTGCGACAAGATTGTATTTGTTTCCACTGTCGGCTTCGACGCTATTCATAGCGGTCTCAGAGAAGGTGACAATCTCGTCTGGCTGACAGTGTTCTAAAACGATGAGAGCAGTCAGCAATTTGGTAATGCTGGCCGGCGGGTAAGCGGAGTCGACGCAATTTTGACCGAAGAGCAAAGCTCCAGAATCGGCATCGATGACAGCGCCGGATTCTGCAAGGATTCCAGTATCTGAAGGCCAGGCAGGGGGTTCGGCAGAGGCAGTGATGACGAACAGATGACATGCAGCCAGAAAGCAGCATAACATACGTCTTATCTTTTGCTTCAATGGTTAGTCCTCCTCCTCTTGGAATTGTTACGGTTACATTTTATCATGTTATTGGGGAAAGGGGAAGTAGTTTGTAAAAATTCCTTGGGAAAAGGAATCGAAGACAAAGAGAAACGGGAACGGGAGCAGGTATTACCTGCTCCCCCTCAGCCATATTTGGTTTAATTCTTTTCGTCTTTCTAGAAATACAAGATTATTTCTGTCCGGATGGATTCGGTTGGTCAGAAGAATCATTCCCTCCGATTTGTTCCAGTCCATCAATATAGACGTTCCGGAAAATCCCGTATGATAGAGGGTTCCTTTTCCGTATTCTTGGCTCCAGCCATAGGTGCGACCAAATTGTTCTGTGTTTTGGATCAACTGGAAGGTTTCTTTTGAAAATAGTTTGCTTGATTTTGTCAAATATGCTTGAACAAAGGTGGTCAGATCTTCGAGAGTGGAGAATAATCCGGCGCTTCCGCTTTGTCCCAAAAGCCAGGCTTTGGAGTCATGAATTTCCCCGCAGATCAATCCCCTTTTTTCCGTCATCTCTGTAGGAAGGCATAGCTTTTTCTGTGCTAGAACAGGAAAAGAAGTATGATTCATATTTAATGGAGCGAACACATGATGCTGAAAGCTTTTTCCCAAACTTTCTGGATTTTTTAGGCCAATTCCCTCCTGGATAATTAATCCTAAAAGAATGTATCCCACATCTGAATATACAAACTGTTCTTCTGGCTTGCATTCTGGAGCTGTGCGATAGAGGCGATCGAGAATGTTTTCCCGGGTCAGCTGATACTTATCCGGAATTTCTGCGGGTAGTCCGCTGCAATGAAGGAGAAGATGCCCCACAGTGATTGTATTCCAGGAAAATCGGGGAAGAAGCTGAGCGACAGGAGTATCCAGAGACAGCTCATGTGCTTCGACCAGTTGCAGGATACGGCTGGTGGTGCCAATTACCTTGCTAAGAGAGGCCAAGTCGTAGAAAAGTCCTTTTTTCACAGGGAGGCTGTCATAGGGAGAAGTGCTGCCCATAACGCCATGATAGGAGAGATCCGCTTTCTCTTTTTCTACAAAAGCCAGAGAAAACCCCCATATCACCCGGTCTTTTACCATGGTTTCCAGTTCCTGCTTTATGATCTGTTTTGTCGCAGCTTCCGTGTTCATAGTTTTCCGACTTTTACCGTTTCTACGGCTTCTCGCACTCTGCCATCGGTCTTTTCCAGAGCACTGGCAGCCTCGGAAAGGCTGCATTTTGCCTGTAACATGACGATCGCTTCGGGAACTTTCATGCTTGCCTCTCGCAAAGTATTCTCGGCAGTATTCATGTCTGCTCCCGTGATCTGGGAGATCATTCGGCATGCACGGACCACCAGCTTTTCATTTGTCGGCTGTACGTGAACCATATAATTCTGATATACTTTTCCCAGCCGTACCATTACAGCAGTGGAGATCATATTGGCGATCATCTTCTGAGCAGTTCCTGCTTTCATGCGGGTGCTGCCACTGATTACCTCCGGTCCGACCACAGGAGCAATGGATATCTGTGCTACGGCAGCCATCTCGCTGTCCCGATTACAAGTTATAGATATGCTAAGAGCGCCATGTTCATTGGCATATTCCAGAGCGGCCAGGGTATAAGGGGTTCTGCCGCTGGCGGCGATGCCGATAACGCAATCTTTTTCTGTCAGATTTACTTTTGCTAGGTCGTCAAAAGCCAATTCTCGCGAATCCTCGGCGCCTTCCACGGCTCGATACATAGCGCTTTCACCACCGGCTAACAGGCTCAGCACCCGGTCTGGGGTGACGCTGTACGTTGGCAGAAGTTCTACAGAGTCCAGAGTTCCCATGCGTCCGGATGTTCCTGCCCCACAGTAGATGATCCTGCCCCCGGCGCCAAATCGTTCAGCAATGGCATCCACGGCTTTAGCAACCACTGGCAGCTCTTTTTCTACTGCATCAGCAACCTTTTTATCTTCTTGATTAATCAGTGTTACGATTCCTAGAGAATCCATCTGATCGATATGCTTTGTGGCCTCATTCACGTTTTCTGTCGTCAGGCCGTCTATTTCTATCATGAAGTTCTCCTTCCTGCTCTTTCATTTTTAGTCTCTCTACAAGCTTTCTGGTCTTCATCAGTTCGCCCTCCAGTCTTTCCAGACTATCCTGAATTACTCCCAGATATAAAAGATCCGCCATGCTCATAGAAGTATGTCTTGATGTAAACGCGCCGATTCTCATGGCGCGCTCCTGATTGGGGACAAAGAGACAGATATCAGCCAGTTCGGCCAGAGGAGAGTTGCTTTTTCTGGTAACGGCGATGACGATTACTCCTCTCTCTCTAGCTGCCTCGCAGGCATAGATGATTTCCTTGGACTGTCCACTGTAAGAAAAAGCCACCACGGTATCTCTCTCATCCAGATAATTGAAAAACTCCATGACCATGTTAGTGTCTTGACTGTAAAAGGAATTAAAGTCTGCCCGTTTTAGTTTATGGAACAAATCATAGGCAGGCATCATGGAAGCGCCGATTCCCAGCGTGTAGATCCGACGACTTTTTTTCAAAACGCGAATAGCCTGGATGAAAGCTTCTTTATCCAGTTGATAGAAAAAATCCTTCATGGCAGTTGCCAGCATCTGTTCTAGTTTGTGACAAAGATCGTCAATCGAATCTTCCGGGGAGATGATCAGATCCATCACTCTCCAGTCGCTGTCCTTGTCCCTGGCATTGGCAGATGCCAACGCCAGTTTAAAACCTTCCAATCCCTCAAATCCCAATTTTTGCACATAGCGGATAATAGAAGCAGAAGAAACCTCACTTTCTCTGGCCAGGTCTATGGTAGTCATCCCCAGGCATTCTGTGCCATGAGACAGAATGAAATCGGAGATCTTTTTTTCTCCACGGCTCATTTCCTCGTACCTTTCCCGGATCTTTAATATCACATCATTCATGAGATTTCTTCTACCCCCTGCTGTTTTTATAGGTAACTTTCTATGGACTGCGAGGATTCGTTAGGAATCATCTGGGCGGTAACAGGAATTCCCTTTGCCAGGATTTCTCTGATACATGCCTCGTCCTGTTCGGTCAGATTCACAGATTTTTTGATCGGCCTCGAACCTTCTCTTTTGGCCACATTGCCTACATTTACCAGAGGAATGGGTACTTCGTCTGTTACCAGCTGTGCCATATCCGGTACAGATTTGGTGATCAGAAACACCTTATCCTCTTCATAGGCGCCTTCTTTAAATTTCTCTGCTGCGCGTTTTAAAGATAAGATGGACAGCTTGACTCCTGCTGGTTTTGCCATCTTCAGCCCAGCAATAATCAGTTCATCTTTTACTGCGGCATCATTGACTACTACAATTCTAGTAGCGCCTACTGTGTTGGTCCAGACCATAGCGACCTGACCATGAATCAGTCTTTCATCTACTCTTGCATGTACAATTGCCATAATTACTCCTCCTATATATCAGTTACTCATCATATTCAATCTCGTCGTCTTCCTCCCATGTCTCATTTGCGGGCGCCTCAAAACAGATCGTCTGTGCCTTCCCTGCCTCCAGAGAAGCTCTGGCAAGGCTCACAAGATCCGAGATTGCGTTGCGGCTCATATAGGCATCTAGAAGGATGGGCAGGTTAGCGCCGCCGATGATCTCTATTTTATTTCGTCCTCCCAATTTTAGCCGGACGGCTGCGTTGTAAGGCGACCCACCCGTGAGGTCAGCCAAAATCAATATACCTTCACAAGATTCTAAACGATCAAGAGCATGCGTAAGATTCTCGGTGAGAACTTCCAAAGATTCTTCCGGGTCAAAATCTACGGACTCATAATCTGACGGCTCTCCGGCTAGAAGCTTTAGTCCGCTAGTAAGTCCAGTGGCAAATGTACCATGTCCTGTTACAATTATTCCTATCATATCACACCTCAGCTTTTAGAACAATCCTGCAACTGCAGTCAGCATGGATTGAAGATTTCCTAGAATCATGCCCAGCCCCAGCAAAATGAAAATCAGTTTGGTGGAGTTGATTTTCTTTTTGCCCAGCAGCCAGTATGACAGCATGACAATACCAAGAGGAAGCATTTTGGGCATGATCTTATCCAACATATCCTGAACGGCAAAAGTTACATCGCCCATGGTAAACGCCAGGTTGGTGCTGTAGTTGACGACAGAAGGAATCAATGCGCCTACCACGGTCAGACCAAGAATACTGGCAGCTTCTGTAATCGGGGAAATGCTGTCCGCGAATCCAGTAGCTAATTTCCGTCCGGACTGATACCCCATCCAGGTGAATTTGTAACGGACCCACAAGACTGCGGCACAGGCTAGAAGCGGTACGATAAGGCCCACGGGATTCCCCTGCATGGCCACATAGGAGGCAATGGAAAATACAATAGCACGATAAATGGCAATGAATAAAGTATCTCCCACGCCTGCGAGTGGTCCCATAAGACCAGTTTTCAGGGCGCTGACGGCTTCCTCAGACTCAATGCCGATCTCCTCCTCCAACGCCATGTCGGCGCCGACAATCAGATGGGAAGTGCCAGGGGTCGTATTAAAATAGGAACTTTGCATTTTCAAAGCCCGCTTCATTTTTTCTGGATCGTCCCCATAAAGACGTTTTAATGCAGGCATGATCACATAGGAATATCCCAATCCTTGCATTTTTTCGTAATTCCAGCCAAATTGCAGGGCAAACAAATTCCGGACATAAACTTTGTTAATATCCTGCTTTGTCAGTTTTCTCTCATTCCCATTAGCCATCGATCTCTACCTCCTCATCATCAAACATTGCCACATCACCGGATACGGTTGCCACAGCCTTATCCTTTCCTCTGCTGAAATGGAGCGCAGCCAGAGCTAATCCAAGCAGGGCTGCTGCCATAACTGTGAACGAGGAACCGCCGTAAGCGAGCAGTACAAAACCAATGATAAAATAAGGATAGTACTTTTTCAGCGGCAGATACCTCATAAGGATCGCCATACCCATGGCCGGGAGAATCGATCCTGCTGTTCTTAAACCTGTCATAAACCATGCCGGGATCAGAGCGTTGATACTAGTGACAACGGCTTCTCCAAAAAAGAGGCCCAACGCAACGGGAATCAGACGTGACAGTTCCCAGGGAATCAATCCCAAAAGATTGGCTTTTTCCATGCCTTTCCAATCACCCTTCTCAGCACAACGATCGCCATAATGCTGGAAAAAAGAATTGCTCATTCTTCCCAGAACGTCCATCTGGGTGAGTAAAAGTCCGATGGGAATGGCAACAGCGATCCCATACTCCGCGCCTTCTCCGGAAATGATGGCATAAGCAGTTCCCATAATGGCGCCTGAAAGATAGTCGGGAACCGTGGCGCCTCCATAAGTCGCCACTCCTAAGGTCATCAACTGCAGCGTAGCGCCGATTATCAGCCCCGTCTGCAGATCTCCCAAAAGCAGCCCTGTAAATGTCGCCGCAAACAACGGACTGTACAGCCCACACTGAATGGAAATCTGGTCTACTACTGCAATCATGGTATACAGCAGAAGAACTAAAATGATCAAAAATGAAATTTCCTGCATAATATGCTTCTCCTTTTTGTGGTTTTTTACATAATGGGGCCGGTATTTTTTGAAATAGTATCGACAAAATTAATACCTTTCCGTTCGATAAGCGCTTATAACTGTATAGTATCACAAATGTAATAAAATTACAATATATATTTTAAAATTATTTTAAAATGTAATAAAATTTCATAATCGGCAAGAAATGGGAAGAGGGAGTGCACTTTGGGAGAAGGACGAAAAATTTCTCAGACTTGCTTATAAGTTGCTAAAAAAAGAAAAAAGTGTTGCAATATACCTGGTGGGGGTATATAATGGCGGTATAGGGTAAAGATAGGAAATCTTTTGAGGATGTGGGAAGCAAGAAAAAGGCAGTCGAAAGATGGGGAGGTGATTAACTATATGTCAGAGGATGCGACAAAAATGAATAATATGCCAGAGAAAGAAGCATGCTGCTATAAAACCAAGGAACGTTCGGATAAGGAGTATCGAGATCTTTTGCACCGTTTGAATCGGATTGAAGGTCAGGTGCGGGGAATCCGGAAAATGGTGGAGAGGGATGCATACTGTACCGATATTCTGGTTCAGGTGGCGGCGGTGAATGCAGCGTTAAACAGTTTTAATAAGGTGCTGTTGGCGAATCATATCCGAACTTGTGTGGCTCAGGATATCCGTGAAGGGAAAGAAGAGACGATTGATGAGTTGGTAGTAACATTGCAAAAGTTGATGAAGTAAGAGAAAAGAGGGGATATTGGTTGTTAAAAATCAGTGAAAGACCATGAGTGATAGGACAGAGAACATTTGGAGGAAAGGAGTTGTGCGAAAATGGAACAATATACGGTTACAGGGATGAGCTGTGCAGCATGTAGCGCCCGAGTAGAGAAAGCGGTCTCTAAGGTGGAGGGCGTGACTTCCTGTTCGGTCAGTTTGTTGACTAATTCTATGGGAGTGGAAGGAGCGGCAGCGCCAGAGGCGGTGATCGCGGCTGTGGAACAGGCGGGATATGGAGCCTCAAAGCGGGAGCGTGGAGGCGCTGGCCGGGGAAATGCTGGCGTGCCAGGCAGTGCAGTTTCTGCAGGCGATCCGGGAATCGGAGGAATCTCTGCGGCAGAAGATATGTTGAAAGATCGAGAGACGCCAATATTGCGACAGCGATTGTATTGGTCGCTGGGGTTTTTGGCAGTTTTGATGTATTTTTCCATGGGGCATATGATGTGGAACTGGCCGGCTCCGGCATTTCTAGCGGAGAATCATCTGGCGATGGGACTTTTGCAATTGCATCTCACAGCGATTGTGATGATTATCAATCAGAAGTTTTTTGTTAGCGGATTTAAGAGCTTGTGGCATCGAGCGCCTAATATGGATACATTGGTAGCGTTGGGATCGGGAGCCTCTCTGGTGTATAGCAGCTATGCGTTGTTTGCCATGACGGATGCACAGGTAAAGGGCGATATGGCCGGAGTGATGGCGTATATGCACGAATTTTATTTTGAGTCGGCAGCTATGATTCTGACCTTGATTACCGTGGGGAAAATGTTGGAGGCCCGGTCAAAGGGACGGACGACGGATGCTCTGAAGAGTCTGATGAAACTGGCGCCAAAGACGGCAACTGTTATACGAGATGGCGAGGAGACGGAGGTTTCTGTTGATCAGGTATTGAAAGATGACATATTTGTGGTACGTCCGGGAGAAAATATTCCGGTGGACGGTGTGGTGATTGAAGGCAGCAGTGCGGTAAATGAGTCAGCGCTGACCGGCGAGAGCATTCCGGTGGATAAAGAAGTGGGAGATGCGGTGTCGGCGGCGACAGTGAACCAGTCAGGCTTTATTCGCTGTCGGGCGACGCGGGTCGGTGAGGATACCACCCTGTCGCAGATTATACAGATGGTCAGTGATGCGGCCGCCACTAAAGCGCCAATTGCCAAGGTGGCGGATCGGGTGTCGGGAGTGTTTGTACCAGCAGTGATTGCGATTGCAGCAGTGACAATTCTGGGATGGTTGCTGGCTGGGGAGAGTTTTGGTTTTGCTCTAGCACGGGGAATCTCCGTTCTGGTGATCAGCTGTCCTTGTGCGTTGGGGCTGGCCACACCGGTGGCGATCATGGTTGGAAATGGTATGGGAGCGAAAAATGGCATTATGTTTAAGACGGCGGTTTCTCTAGAGGAAGCAGGAAAGACAGAGATAGTGGCACTCGATAAGACCGGTACCATTACCAGGGGAGAGCCGCGCGTGACAGATTTGATTCCGCTGGAAGATTTAAAGGAGAGCGTCGTCGGCGCGTCTAATGAGATTTCGAGGAAGGATTCTGCCGAGGAAGCGTTGTTGGCGATGGCGTATGCGCTGGAAAAGAAGAGTGAGCATCCTTTGGCGAGAGCAATTTTGCAGGCGGCTGAGGAAAGAGGGCTGGTAGCGGCTGAAGTGAAAGAGTTTAAAGCATTGCCAGGAAACGGGCTGTCAGCGTTGCTGGATGGAGAGGAGGTAAGTGGGGGAAATCTTGCATTTATCGGCCGTCAGGCAGAAGTGCCGGAGGCGATGAAAAGCCAGGCAAAGCAACTGGCGGAAGAAGGCAAGACGCCACTGTTCTTTAGCCGCGCCGGTGTGTTGCAGGGGATCATTGCGGTGGCAGATGTGATGAAAGAGGACAGTCCACAGGCTGTGCGGGAGCTTCAGAATATGGGGATTCATGTAGTCATGTTGACCGGGGATAATGAGCAGACAGCAAAGGCGATCGGCGCGCAGGCTGGGGTGGATGAAGTGATTGCCGGTGTATTGCCGGACGGTAAGGAGAGTGTGATTCGTTCTTTAAAGCATAAAGGTAAGGTGGCTATGGTGGGAGATGGCATCAATGACGCTCCGGCGCTTACGCGAGCAGATATCGGGATTGCCATTGGAGCAGGTACAGATATTGCCATTGATGCAGCGGATGTAGTATTGATGAAGAGCCGACTCAGCGATGTACCGGCAGCTATTCGCTTAAGTCGGGCAACACTGAAAAATATTCATGAAAACCTGTTTTGGGCGTTTTTTTATAACGCAGTGGGGATTCCCTTGGCGGCAGGTTTGTGGTATCCTTTATTTGGATGGAAATTAAATCCTATGTTTGGTGCTGCGGCTATGAGCCTGTCCAGCTTCTGCGTGGTCACGAATGCGTTGCGGTTGAACTGGTTTGATATGCATGATACAAGAAGAGACAAAAAAATCAAAAGGAATAAGAAGGAGGAATTGGTGATGGAGAAAACGATGAAGATTGAGGGAATGATGTGTGGCCATTGTGAGGCACGGGTGAAGAAGTGTTTAGAAGCGCTAGAAGGAGTCGGCGAAGCGGTGGTGAGTCATGAGACGGGTACAGCTGTGGTGAAGATGGAAGGGTTAGTAGCGGACGAGATTCTGAAGAAAACGGTAGAGGATCAGGATTATAAGGTGGTTTCGATTCAATAAAAAGATGGGATACTTGACCAATGCCATTTAGATAAGTAGTGGCAAAAGGTACGCTAAGGAAGAGGGGCAAAAAGCAATAGAAAATGATCTGTTCTTTTTTTCGGTTTCGAGACTAAGAATTCCTAAAACCCCTGACTTTTGCTAAAAGCGAAACGAAAATATACAAACTCGCTCCGCTCAGACAATGTATATTTTCGTTTCAACGCCAAATTCAGGGATTTAAGGACTTCTAAATCTCTGCAAAGTC
>JAAWNY010000010.1 GCA_022799175.1 Lachnospiraceae bacterium
ATAGCGTCTGCCTCCTTACATGAAATATGCTCTAAATGAGTTCTTCACTAACCATGAGAAAATCTCGTGATTAAGAAGTCATTTAGAGCATATATCACCTATCCCGTGTCTGAGAACTGTCCGAAAACGAGATATAGGAAATGGCAGAGGACTTATTTGGCAATATCTTTTTCTGTTATATGGTATTGTTTGAGAAAGGATTATCGATTTTTTTCATAAAGAATCCAAAGGCCCTTCATCAGCAACGCTTCGTCATAAATGATTTGATGCCGGCAGAGCGGTACGACAAAGCGTGACAATCCACCGGTAGCGACAACGGTGACGGGTTCACCGAGCTCGGCTTCCATTCGGTCGATGACGCCGTCGATCATTCCGGCGCTGCCGTACATGATGCCGCTGCGCATACAGTCGATGGTATTCTTGCCAATGACCTTCTGGGGAATGTCAAGGCTGATGGAGGGCAACTGGGCCGCTTTGCTGCTTAAAGAGTCCAGAGAAACGCGTAATCCTGGGAAGATGACTCCGCCGATATAATTTCCTTTTTTGTCCACCACGGACATCGTGGTGGCAGTTCCCATATCGATGACCACGGCTGGCAAAGAGTATTCCTTTAAGACGGCTACGGCATCGACAATCATATCACTGCCCACAGTCTTGGGATTATCCATAATGATGTTGAGCCCGGTTTTCATGCCTGAGCCTACTAGCCGGGGACGGAAACCAAAGATCTTTTTTATGGCTGAGGAAATCGGTGCATTTAGGGGAGGAACCACCGATGACATAATGGCACCCTCCACCTGGGATTTGTCTATATTGTGGATTTCGAGAATATTTTTAATGTTAATAGCGTATTCCAATCCGGTTTTCACATGATTGGTGGTAATGCGCTCCACAAAATAGGTTCGCGTGGAATCGATTCCGCCAATAACAATATTGGTATTGCCCATATCAATTGCTAAAATCATGGGGGAACTCCTTTCAAATGGAAAAAATTTGTGCTATACTAAATTATCATATTTTCAGAAAAAAGACAATGGTTTGTCTTGAAGGAGGATCTTATGCTGCAGGGGAAGACGGTGGTGCTGGGGGTGAGCGGTGGGATTGCCGCTTATAAGATTCCTAACTTAGCCAGTATGTTGAAAAAGCTGCACGCCAATGTAGAAGTGATTATGACAGAAAATGCCGGCAATTTCATTACGCCTATCGCTTTTGAGTCGCTGACGGGAAATAAATGTCTGGTGGATACATTTGATCGGAATTTTCAGTTTCAGGTAGAACATGTGGAATTGGCGAAGCGGGCGGATGTATTTCTTTTCGCACCAGCCACGGCTAATGGGATCGCCAAGGTAGCTCACGGACTGGCAGATGATATGCTTACTACCACATTTCTGGCATGTCAGGCGCCGAAGTTGATCGCGCCAGCTATGAACACACGGATGTATGAGAATCCGGTGACGCAGGATAATCTAGAGATTTGCCGGAAGTATGGGATGAAAGTCATCGACCCGGCAAAGGGATATCTGGCTTGTGGGGATGTAGGAGCAGGAAAGATGCCGGAGCCCGAACAGCTTTTGGAATATATTTTGCAGGAGATTGCCTGTGAAAAGGATTTGACGGGCAAGAAAATTTTGGTGACGGCAGGGCCGACTAAGGAGTCCATCGATCCGGTTCGCTATATCACAAATCATTCAACTGGTAAGATGGGATATGCAATCGCCCAGGCAGCAGCGAGACGGGGGGCAAAGGTGACTCTGGTCAGCGGTCCAGTGGAGCTGGCAGTTCCGTTGGGAGTGAAAGCAGTTCCAGTCATAAGCGCCCGTGAGATGTTTGAGGCGGTGACAGCGATGGCCGGGGAGCAGGACGCCATCATCAAGGCGGCTGCCGTGGCAGATTACCGTCCGGTTCATGTGGGAAAGGAAAAGACAAAAAAGAGCGATGGTGAGATGAGCATTGCGCTGGAGCGGACAGACGATATTCTGGCCTGGTTGGGAGCACATCGCAGAGAAGGTCAGTTCTTGTGTGGATTTTCCATGGAGACAGAAAATGTAATGGAAAATTCGCGGGCAAAACTGGAGAAGAAGAAGGTGGATATGATTGTTGCCAACAGTCTGAGAATGGAGGGGGCCGGGTTTGGCACAGATACGAATGTGGTGACAATGATCACTAAGGATGAGGTACAGGAATGGGAGAAGATGACAAAGTCTGAGGTGGCACATCGGATTTTGGACCGCATTTTTGGCTAGCAGAGATTGGCTAAGATGAGATAAAAGTGGAAAAAATTGCGACAATATGAGCAATGGGGAAGGATGAGGTAAGTATGAAGTATGACAGAATCAGTATGACCGTGCAGGGGCAGAAGACGGGAGAGGCACGTTTGACGGCATATCTTTTGGACCCAGTCAGCGTTTCGCCGGAGCGGACGAGACCGTTGGTGATTGTGGTGCCGGGGGGTGGATATCAGTACTGTTCAGATCGAGAGAGAGAACCGATTGTAATGAAATTTTTGGCAATGGGCTGTCATGCCTGTATCTTAGATTACAGCGTGTCGCCAAATCGCTTTCCTGTGGCATTGCGGGAGCTGGCACTGGCAATTGCAACCGTGCGGGATCATGCGAAAGAGTGGCAGGTAGATCCCGAGTCGGTACTGGTATGTGGATTTTCAGCGGGCGGTCATCTGGCATGCAGTATCGGTACGTTCTGGAATCGTTCGGTGACGTATGAGGGGATTGGCCGAACGCCCGAGGAAGTACGACCAGATGGATTGATTCTTTGCTATCCGGTGATTACCTCTGGAGAATACAGTCATGCGGGTTCCTTTGAGGAGCTTTTGGGTGAAGGGGCGCAGCCGGAACTGGGACAGGCGGTATCTTTAGAACTGCGAGTGACAGAGCAGATGCCGCCGGTATTCTTATGGCATACGGTGACAGATGATACAGTACCAGTGGAGAACAGTCTGCTGCTGGCAAGCGCTATGCAGAAAAATCATGTAAATTTTGAGATGCACATCTATCCGTCCGGTTGCCATGGTCTTTCGTTGGCGGCAGAGGAAACTGCCGGCTCCCGGGATTATTTTTTGGAACCGGGTTGTCAAAGCTGGGTTTTGCTGGTACAATCGTGGATTGAGAATCAGCGATGGAAGAAACAGCAGCACACGAGTGTGCCTGGATAAAAAGGAGGAAATTGACCTTTGCCAAATATTAACGAAGAGATCAGAAAACGAAGAACTTTTGCGATTATTTCCCATCCGGATGCCGGTAAGACGACATTAACGGAGAAATTTTTGTTGTATGGAGGCGCTATCAACTTAGCAGGGACGGTCAAAGGAAGAAAAGCGGCTAAATATGCAGTCTCGGACTGGATGGAGATCGAGAAGGAAAGAGGAATTTCAGTTACCTCGTCAGTGATGCAGTTTGAGTACGGCGGATTTTGCATCAACATTTTGGATACGCCGGGACATCAAGATTTTTCGGAGGATACTTACCGGACACTGATGGCGGCAGACAGTGCGGTGATGGTGATAGACGGTTCAAAGGGGGTTGAGGCGCAGACGATCAAGCTCTTTCAAGTCTGTGTCATGCGGGGAATTCCCATTTTTACTTTTATCAACAAGATGGACCGAGAAGCCAGAGATCCGTTTGAGCTGTTGGATGAGATAGAAAATGTGCTGGGAATCCGTACCTGCCCGATCAACTGGCCGATCGGTTGCGGAAAGAATTTCAAAGGAGTATATGATCGCAATACCAAAAAAATCACCACCTTTACAGCGGCGATGGGGGGACAGAAGGAGGTGGCTTTTGAGACCTTTGATCTGGAAGGAACGGAAGTAAAGACCGTGATTGGAAGCGATTATCATCAGCAATTGCAAGATGAGATCGAGTTGCTGGATGGAGCCAGCGATGCGTTTGATCTAGAGCGGGTCAGTCGTGGAAATTTATCGCCGGTATTTTTTGGGTCGGCACTGACAAATTTTGGTGTGGAAACGTTTCTGCAGCATTTTTTGCAGATGACAACCGCGCCGTTAGCCAGAAAGACGAAAACGGGAGAAGTCGATCCCTTCAAAGAGGATTTTTCGGCGTTTGTCTTTAAGATTCAGGCGAACATGAACAAAGCGCATCGGGATCGGATTGCGTTTATGAGGATTGTATCGGGCAAGTTTGAAGCCGGTATGGAAGTGAATCATATCCAGGGGGGCAAAAAGCTGCGTTTGTCTCAGCCGCAGCAAATGATGGCACAAGATCGGAAGATTGTAGAGGAAGCCTATGCGGGAGATATTATCGGCGTGTTTGATCCAGGGATTTTTTCTATTGGAGATACGTTATGTCTTTCCAATGAGAAATTTGAGTTTGAAGGGATTCCGACCTTTGCTCCAGAACATTTCGCCAGAGTACGACAGATGGATACCATGAAACGGAAACAGTTTTTAAAAGGAGTAAGTCAGATCGCTCAGGAGGGGGCGATTCAGATATTCCAGGAATTCAATACCGGGATGGAAGAGATTCTTGTCGGAGTGGTGGGTGAGTTGCAGTTTGAGGTGCTGACTTACCGGCTAGAGAATGAGTATAATGTGGAGGTAAAACTGGAGAAGCTGCCGTATGAGTACATTCGCTGGATTGGCAATAAAGAAGAGGTAGATGTGGAGAAGATTCAGGGCACCTCGGATATGAAGCGGATCAAAGATTTGAAGGATAATCCGCTATTGTTGTTTGTGAATAGCTGGAGTGTAGGGATGGTACTGGAGCGAAATCCGGGACTGGTGTTGGAGAACTTTGGGAGAAACTAAAAGAGACGGAGATAGAAGAAAGGAAGATTGCTATGAGCAAAATTGATGTAGTGAGAGCGGCGATGATGGAGGCGATGAAAGCGAAGGATAAGCCGAGAAAGGATGCGCTTTCGATGTTGCTTTCAGCTCTTAAGAATGCGCAGATCGATAAACGGGAAGATCTGACGGAGGAAGAGGAGAATGCCATCGTGAAAAAGGAGATTCGTCAGACACAGGAAACGTATGATACAGCGCCTGCAGATCGGGAGGATATCCGTTCAGAGGCGGCCGCTCGGATTGCCGTGTATAAGGAATTTGCTCCAGAAGATATGAATGTAGAGCAGATTCGGGAGGTGATTGCCGGAGTACTGACAGAGCTTGGGATCGGGACGCCAACGAATGCAGATAAAGGAAAGATCATGAAGGTGCTGATGCCAAAGGTTAAGGGGAAGGCAGACGGCAAACTGGTGAATGAGACATTGGCGGGGATGATGGGCAAGTAAAAAATGTCTGGACAAAGCGATAAGGTATTTATAATAATATTAAAAAATGTAGGAGGGATAGCAGATGTACCGAGAAAAGATTGAGGCGTATATGGCAGCTCACACACAGGAGATGATCGAAGATATCTGTGAGCTTTGCCGGATCAACAGTGAGAAGATGCCGGCGGAGGAGGATATGCCTTTTGGACCAGGGGCGGCAGAGTGTCTGGACGCGGCTTTGGATATGGCGGAAGGATATGGCTTTGAGGTGCAGGATTATGATGGATATGTGGGATGTGTGGATTTTGATAGCACACTTCCGAAGCAGCTGGACATCCTGGCCCATCTGGATGTAGTACCGGCCGGCGAGGGATGGCAGGAGACGGAGCCTTTTCAGCCGGTGGTAAAGGAAGGATTGCTTTATGGACGAGGCACTGCGGATGACAAGGGACCAGCAGTAGCGGCTTTGTATGCCATGCGCGCGGTAAAAGAACTGGGAATTCCCTTAAAGAAAAATGTACGATTGATTATGGGAACGGATGAGGAATGTGGAAGTTCGGATATTCGGCATTATTATGCCATTGAGCAGGAGGCGCCGATGACTTTTTCTCCCGATGGACAGTATCCGGTGGTCAATGTGGAAAAAGGGCGACTGGAAGGACATTTTACAGCCGATTTTGAGGCATCTGAGGCGCTGCCAAGGTTAGTGAAGTTGGAAGCTGGGACAAAGGTAAATGTGGTGCCGGGCAAGGCAAAGGCAAAAGTGGAAGGATTGGACCTTTCTCTGTTGGAGCAGACGGCGGCTGCGGTACAGACAGATACCGGAATTGCGTTTCAGTTTGTTGTGAATGGAGCGATTTGTGAAATCACGGCGGTGGGAGCTGGGGCACATGCAGCGAGACCGCAGGAAGGGAACAATGCGATCACCGGATTGTTGACTTTTTTATGTCGCCTGCCGTTAGCAGAATGTGCCCAAAAGGAATGTTTAAAAAAGCTCTTAGCGTTGATGCCGCATGGAGATGTGAATGGAAAGGCATTGGGAGTAGCGATGGCGGATGAAGTTTCAGGGCTTTTGACATTGGCGTTTTCGATGTTGACTGTGGATGCATCCGGATTGCGAGGACAGTTTGACAGCCGGGTGCCGGTCTGTGGCAATGAAGATAATATGCTGAAAGTGGTTAAGGAAACGATGGCGGCGGAAGGCTTGACTTTGCATAATGATTCTATGTTGCCTCCGCATATGGTGGATGAGGATTCCTTGCTTGTGAAGACATTGCTGCGGGTATATGAGGACTATACCGGAAAAGAAGGGAAATGTCTTTCTATTGGCGGTGGGACTTATGTACACAATCTGAAAAACGGGGTTGCTTTTGGTGCGTCTATGCCGGAGACGGATAATCGGATGCATGGCGCAGATGAGTTTGCGATCGTCGAGGAACTGGTGACAAGTGCGAAGATGTTTGCGCAGGTGATTGTAGATTTGTGTGGGGAATAAGATGTCTCGGGAGGTACGTCTGGAAGAAAGCCGTCGGCAGAAAGACTCCTGGTGAGAAAAAGCTTGTTCGTTTTGTTGGTTTCGGGATTAAGAAGTGAAACGAAAGTTTTGTGAATTCTAGATCTCTGCCAAGGAAAAACGGACAAGCTTTTTTGCGGAAGTCTTTCTGCTATTGACGTTTCTAGGCCGGTTGTGGCCGGCGGCAGTTCATTTGTCAGCCGATCCCTCCATACAGGATTCCCAGGATGAAAACAAAGATTGCCAGGGGGACATAGATATATTTTCCTAATGTGCAGAACCATACGCCGAGCGGTTGTCTGCGTCCAGTGGACAGTTCTTGTCCGATTTCTTTCCATCCAAGGATATAGTAGATGGAGAAGGCACCCAGAAGCGCGCCGAAAGGTACCACCAGGATAGTGATAAAATCCATCCAGGATCCGACCTTATTACCTTCCTCGATAAATATACCAATGCCAAAGGCCATGACTCCACAGACGGCAACCATAGCTGAATGTGGCATACCAAAACGGGTCTGCCAGGATTCGCATACGGCCTCAAACATGTTGATAAGACTAGTTATGCCGGCAAAAGCGACGGAGATGAAGAAAAACACTGCAAATAGATTGCCCAGAGGCATTTTGGCAAATACTTGTGGCAAGGTGATGAACATCAAGGGTGGTCCACTGGCTGGCTCAATGCCAAAGGCGAATACGGCCGGCATGATAGCCAGTCCGGCAAGCATGGCCGCCAGAGTGTCAAATGCGGCTGTATAGACGGAAGCCTTGGGAATATCTTCTTCTTTTCCCAAATAGGAGCCGTAGACGATCATGCCAGATCCGGTGATAGATAAGGAGAAGAATGCCTGTCCCATAGCCATCACCCAGGTGTCAGCCTGCAAAAGGTATTCCCATTTGGGAATAAACAGGAAGCGATAACCCTCACGGGAGCCTTCAAGAAAAAACACCCGTACAGCCAGGACGACAAACAGACCAAAGAAGGCTGGCATGAGGATTTTATTGACTTTTTCAATTCCTTTGGTAGCTCCAGTCATTAAAAGCGTACAGGCCAAGACGACGATCAACGCATGGCAGGGAATATTGCCAAAGGCTGATGAAATTTCTGTAAAAAAGGAACCGGGCTCCACGGTAAACAGGGAACCGGTAAGGCTGGCTCCTAAGGCACGCAACACCCAACCAAGGATCACCGAATAGCCGATGGCAATACCCAGAGAACCTAGCAAAGGAATCCATCCGAGCAGATAGCCGATCTTTCCTTGACCAATTCGGTTCCAGCAATATTCATAGGAGCCGAGGGTTCCCGTTCGTGCCCGTCGTCCGATGGCAAATTCGGCTGAAAGTCCCACCAGGCCGAATAAGGCGATGAAGAAAAAATAGGGGAGTAAAAAGGCGGCACCGCCATATTGCCCTAATCGATAAGGAAACAGCCAGATATTCCCCATTCCCACTGCAGAACCAACGCAGGCCAACACAAAACCCAACGAATTCTGAAATCCACCATTTTGATGCGGTATCTGGGAAGGAGGGGATGTTTTATTTGTTTTCATGATAAAATCCTTTCTTATTGTAATAGCAATGAATTGAAAATTTTCTTTATTTACTATATACTATGATTTACTATTTGTAAAACTAATAATTTTGATAGAGAGGATTGAAAAATTCGATAGTTATGGATATTAAAAATCTTGAGACATTTATACAAGTGGCGGAACTTTCTAGCTTTACTAAGGCGGCGGAGAAATCCGGATATTCCCAATCTACTGTATCTTTCCAAATTCGGCAGTTGGAAAAAAGCTTGGGGCTTCCTCTTTTTGAACGAATTAACCATACAGTGACACTGACAGCAAAGGGGCGGGAGGTGCTTGCGTATGCGCATCAAATTCGTCGTTTGACGCAGGAATTGGAGAAGCAGTTGCATAAAGAACAAGAACAAGTCAACGGTCATGTCCGTATTGCTATGGCAGATTCTCTGTGTAGCTGGCTATTGCGAGGTGATTTTCAAAGTTTTCGAAGCCGTTATCCAGGAATTACCGTGAAAATCATTTCAGCCAGTACAGAAGAGATGTTTCGTCTGTTAAATCAAAATGAGGTAGATCTCGTCTATACGTTAGATAATCATATCTATGACAGGACATATCGGATTGCCAGCGAGGAGCAGGTCACAGTACATTTTGTGGCTGGGACCGGATATTTTAGAGCGGGGAAGGAAAAAAAGACGGCAAGAGTAGAACGATTTTCTCTGGAGAAATTGACCAGACTTCCTTTTTTGCTTACAGAGAAGGGGATGAGCTATCGGAGGCTGATGGATGAAAAGCTAGCGGCACAGTCGTTGGAGATTCGGCCGATTCTTGAGACTGGCAATGCCGATCGGATTTGTCAGCTGGTGGCACAAGGAGTAGGGGTTTCTTTTTTGCCAGATTATGTGACAAAGGAGGCAGTAGAAGCAGGTTTGATTCAATATCTCTGTGTGGAAGGTTTTGAAATGGAGATCTGGCGACAGCTGCTCTATCATCATGATAAATGGGTTTCACCGCCAATGCAGGCGGTGATGGAGTATCTGGCAGAAAAGCAGGAGAGGATATTACCCGAATAAAACCCCCAACAGTCCATATGACAATAAGGACATGATCACAGTGGCGATGATAATTCCTAGCAGGATAGCAGGGAAGGATTTGCGGATTTTCATATGGAGTAGGGAGGCAACCAGAGAACCAGTCCAGGCTCCCGTTCCGGGCAACGGAATACCAACGAAGAGAACCAGTCCCCAGAAGCCATAAGTTTCCACTTGTCCTTTATGCTTATCCGCTTTTTCCCGTACCCAGAGAGCGATGCGATCTAAGATAGGGATTCGCTCCATGATATCTAGTACCTTTTCAATCAGCAGCAAGATAAAGGGGATCGGTAACAGGTTGCCGACGATGCAGATAGGAATCGCGCGCAAGATCGGCACATGCAAGAGAGCAGGGGAAGCAGCTAAAAGTCCGCCTCTCAGTTCCAGAATGGGAATCATGGAGATAATGAAAATGATGGCCTCTCCGGAAACCTTTCCGCCTAAAGCAGTGGTGAACCATTGTACTAGGGAATCTGTCATAATAAGTCCTCGTTTCTTTTTAGAAATAAATATAACTATTATATGCGATATTGGTAAAAAATTCAATGACTATCCAATTTCCAGCAGAACTTTGTGAAAATCGAGGATGTTTCTTTTGAAAGAAGTATGGTAGACTTAGGAGAAGTTTGGGAAAGGAGTTTACCTGCAAAGATGAAACATTTGTGGAAAATACTGGGAAAGCTTATGGTAACGGCATTACTTATCAATCTTCTGATCGAACTTGTCAGTCGTAAATCACTGTCTTCTCTGGCGGGATATTTGTTGGGGAATCCGCTGGTATTTCTGGTAAATACTCTGCTGGTGTTAGCGCCTTTTTTGTGGGTGTTTTTTGTGCGTCGTAAATTCTTTGCGGCTTCGGTGACGATATTTCTGTGGGGGGTGGCCGGGATTACAAACGGAGTGCTTTTAGTGTTTCGCACGACCCCTTTTACGGCGACAGATTTGAAGATGATTCCTTATGGGGCAGCGCTTTTGACAACTTATCTGACCTGGTTTCAAATTGTATTGGGGGTAATCGCTTTCGTGCTGGCGCTGCTGGTTTGTGTGGTGATGTGGAGAAAAGCGCCAATCGATCTACAGCCAGTCAATCTAACACAATCGGCTTGTGTGGCAGCGGTGAGTCTGGCGGTTATCTGGGGTTGCTTGAATTTGGCGATGATGAGTGGTTTGGTGGCAGTGCGTTTCGGCAATATTGGACAGGCATATCAGGCTTATGGTTTTCCTTACTGTTTTGCAAACTCGCTTTTTAACACTGGAATTGCCAGGCCGGATACTTATGATCGGGAGGTGGTGGCGGAGTTAGAAGCAGAAGCACTAAAGCCGGAGAAACTCTATTCTCTGGAAAATAACAAAACGCCCAATATCATCATGGTACAATTGGAATCTTTTTTTGATCCTACACTCTGGCAGAAGAATCCGGTGGATAAAGATCCGATTCCCTTTTTTCGCTATCTGGTACGCGATTATCCTTCCGGCTATCTGAGCGTACCTTCGGTGGGGGCGGGGACGGCAAACACAGAGTTTGAGTGCATTACCGGTATGAATCTGGATTTTTTTGGACCAGGAGAATATCCTTATAAGACAGTGCTGCAAAAGACCGTTTGTGAGAGCATGGCCTTTACTATGCGTGGTTTGGGTTATCGTGCCCATGCCATTCACAACAATGAGGGTACTTTTTATGATCGCCATAAGGTTTTTGCGCAGCTGGGATTTGAGACGTTTACTCCCATCGAATATATGAATCGAATCGAGAAAAATCCTACCGGCTGGTGTCGGGATGAAGTGTTGATAGATGAAATTTTCAAGGCATTGGATTCCTCGGTAGGGCAGGACTTTATCTATACCATCTCGGTACAGGGCCATGGAAAATATCCATCTTTTGAATATTATTGCGAACAGATTCATGATATGGATCGTTTCCTTAAAAAGTTGGTTTATCGTTTGGCCCGACGTCGCGAACCGACTGTACTGGTGATTTATGGGGATCACTTGCCAGGTTTTGAATGGACTCTGGAGGAGATGAAAAATCGTTCTTTGTATCAGACACAATATGTTATCTGGAATAATCTAGATTTGCCAGATGTGAAGCGCGATTTAGAAGCCTATCAGCTGACCTCACAGGTATTAAATCTTCTAAATATTCACGAGGGAACCATGCCTCGTTTTCATCAACATTACCTGAAGAGAAGCACGATGGAACAGGAGGAGTATTTGGAAGCCATGGAACTTCTGGAATATGATATTCTTTATGGAAAGCAGGAGGTATATGACGGAGATTCTCCTTTTGAGGCCACAAAGCTGGAGATGGGGATCACACCGATTCTTCAGAAGGAGACGAGTCATCAATCCGGCCGGATTGTGGTGTATGGAGAGAATTTCAATTCATATTCGGTGATCTGCGTCGATGATAAGCCGTTAGAAACGGTACTGGTAGGTCAGGATTGCCTGACAGCAGATGATGAATTGTGGGGAGAGGATAAGAAAATCACGGTTCAGCAGATCGGCCGCGACAAGGTATCTTTAGGGATTGCACGACAAGTGTACGGGGAGGAAACGAAAAAGCCTTAAAATCGAATCCTTGAATTCCCAAAACCCCTGCAAAGTCAAAATATTACAGACGGTTTCCCGTTGCTTCTCTCTCCTCTTCCTTGGCTGCATTTCTCGTTTCTTTCTCTAAATGACATGGACTGAATGGATGGTGTTTTTTTCGAGGTTACTTGAGAATCTCCTTCATTTGTGATAGACTATTTCTAATATTTTACGAGATAAAGGAGGAAAACAGTATGAATCAGAATCTGTCAAGGGAAACACTTTGTGTTCAGGGTGGATGGCAGCCGAAAAACGGAGAAGCGCGGGTGCTCCCCATTTACCAGAGTACTACCTTTAAATATGAAACGAGCGAACAGATGGGGCGTCTGTTCGATCTGGAAGAAAACGGATATTTTTATACTCGCCTGGCCAATCCGACGAATGATGCGGTGGCGGCGAAAATATGCGCGTTGGAGGGGGGAGTGGCCGCAATGTTGACTTCTTCTGGTCAGGCGGCCAATTTGTATGCGTTGATCAACATCTGCTCGGAAGGGGATCATGTGGTCAGCGCTGCGACTATTTACGGCGGGACTTCCAATCTGTTTACTGTGACTCTGAAACGGTTTGGTATTTCGTGTACACTGGTAGATCCAGATGCGCCGGAAGAGGAGTTGGAAAAAGCGTTTCGTCCAAATACACGGGCCGTGTTCGGGGAGACGATCGCCAATCCTGCTCTTGTGGTATTGGATATTGAAAAGTTTGCTCGTCTGGCGCACCGACATGGGGTACCACTAATTGTGGATAATACCTTCGCCACGCCGATCAATTGTCAACCTTTTGCGTGGGGGGCGGATATTGTAACCCATTCCACGACCAAATATATGGATGGCCATGCCATGTGCGTGGGGGGCTGCATTGTAGACAGTGGTAATTTTGACTGGGAGTCCCAGGCAGACAAATTTCCGGGATTGACCACGCCGGACGATTCCTATCATGGCGTGATTTATACGCAGAAGTTTGGAAAAGCTGCTTATATTACCAAAGCAACGGCGCAACTGATGCGTGACATGGGTTCCATCCAGTCGCCGCAGAATGCTTTTTTACTGAATGTGGGATTAGAGACATTGCATCTGCGGATACCGCGTCATTGCGAGAATGCGAAACGGGTGGCCGAATATCTGAAGGCCAGAGAGGATGTGGATTGGGTCTGCTATCCGGGACTAAAGGGAGATAAATATTATGAGCTGGCACAAAAATATATGCCGAATGGCACCTGCGGTGTGATTTCCTTTGGTTTGAAAGGGGGAAGGGCGGCAGCGGCGAAGTTTATGGATCGCCTGAAGCTCGCGGCTATTGTGACACATGTGGCAGATGCCAGAACCTCTGTGTTGCACCCGGCCAGTCACACGCACCGGCAGCTGAACGAGGAGCAGCTAGTGGAAGCGGGAGTAGATCCGTCCATGATTCGTTTTAGTGTAGGGATTGAGAATGTGGAGGATATCATAGGGGATTTAGAGCAGGCACTGACAGAATTTTAATTTTGGGGATTTATATTTTTAACCGGTTCCAGGGATAATGGATTAACGGTGTTTTCCGAAGGAGGATTCCAAAATGAATCGAAAAAAATGGAAAAAATTCCTGCGGGTAATTTTTGGCAGAACTGCGTTTGTAACCTTGTTTTTGTTGATCCAGATTGCGGTGCTGCTCGGAGCTTTTCAATGGCTGGGCGATCACATTTTCTTTGTGTATGGCGGTTTTACTATGCTCAGTGCCGTTGTGGTAATTTATATTATCAATAAACGCCAGAATCCGATCTATCAGCTGGCCTGGGTAATTCCAGTCCTGGTATTTCCTGTGTTTGGCGCAATGTTTTACATTTTTCTGGAACTGCAGGTGGGAACCCGCAGGATTGCCAGACGCTTGGACATTATCCTGAAGCGGACGAAGCCATATCTGAAGCAGAATGAGATGGTAATGGCCCGGCTCTTGCGGGAGAGCAAACAGGTGGCACATCTGGCAGGATATATGGGCCGATATGGCGGCTATCCGATCTATGATAAGACTTATGTGGAATACTTCCCGCTGGGAGATGAGCTGTTTTTGCCGTTTCTAGAGGAGCTTGAAAAGGCGGAGCGGTATATTTTCATGGAGTATTTTATTGTGGAAGATGGAAAATTCTGGGATTCCGTGTTGGAAATTTTGGCGAGAAAGGCAAGAGAGGGCGTGGAAGTTCGTTTCATGTATGACGGTATGGGCTGTCTGACTCTGCTGCCTCATCGTTATCCCCAGCAGTTAGAGCGTATGGGGATCCATTGCAAAGTGTTTTTCCCGGTAAAACCGGCGCTCACGAGCTATCAGAATAATCGTGATCATCGAAAGATCACGGTGATTGACGGACATACAGCATTTACCGGGGGGATCAATCTGGCAGACGAGTATATCAATGAAATTGTACGTTTCGGACATTGGAAAGATACGGCAGTGATGCTGAAAGGAGAGGCTGTCACCAGTTTTCTGATGATGTTTTTGCAGATGTGGAACGTATCGGAGCGGGGTGAGGAGGACTACGGGAAATATTTAAGAGATCCGGATTACTGCTACTCTGCTTGTCTGGATATGGGAGGATATGTAATGCCTTATGGCGACAGTCCTTTGGACGAAGAAGCAGTGGGGGAGTGTGTATATCTCGATATATTGAATGAAGCAAAGAGCTATGTGCATATTATGACGCCATATTTGATTTTGGACAGCGATATGATTACCTCATTGACGTTTGCGGCCAAACGAGGGGTGGAAGTGATCATCATGCCTCATGTGCCCGATAAGATATATGCCTATCTTTTGGCCCGCTCGTATTATCGAGAGCTTTTGGCTGCCGGGGTGCGGATTTTTGAGTATACGCCAGGATTTATCCATGCAAAAGTTTTCAGCAGCGATGATGAGAAGGCGGTGGTGGGATCGGTGAATCTGGACTACCGAAGTCTGTATCTTCATTTTGAGTGTGCGGTCTACTTATATCAGAATCGAGCGGTGAAAGATGTGGAGAGAGATTTTCAAAAGACATTGAAGCAGTGTCAGGAGATCACAGATATAGAATGCCGAAGATATCCTCTTTTGAGGCGGTTAGCTGGAGCTGGTTTGCGCCTGTTTGCGCCGCTGATGTAATGATACTGATTGCCAAATAAAAAAGAATCCTGCTGCGCCAATGTCATTTAGATAAAGAAATGACATTGGCGCAGCAGGATTCTTTTTTATTTGGCAGCCTCTCTTTGCTGTATTAAACCCGAATGTCAAGATTCTGTCCTAAGCCAGTGACGGATGCCTCGATCATCTGAGCAATGGCATCGCCAGTGACTTCTGCGGTATCCAGAGCTTTGGACAAGACGGCAATGCCCAGTTGACCAGATAATTCTACAGCGGGCAGAGTGACAGACAGTGCAGAAATATTCATAATGTTCGCCTCCTTTATGAGAGTATTATAGCAGGTAGGGAGGGGAAATGCAATTGGAACTTTGTCGCTGATTACGATCTGTCGAATGAAAGATCAATATCTGGTTTTCTTATGCTCTTATTTGTGGTATTCTTACGAATAGTAAGCAGAATAACAAAGGAAAGAATGCGATCAGGAGGAAAACGATGAGATTTGGAGCATTGGAAGCAGGCGGAACGAAGATGGTTTGTGCAATCGGAACCAAGGACGGGAGAATCTTGGAACAAGTATCGATTCCCACAGAAACTCCGGAAATCACGATGCCAAAACTTTTGGCGTACTTTCAAGATAAGGAAATTGATGCTTTGGGAATCGGCTGTTTTGGTCCAGTGGATCTCGATTTCCGCTCGGAGACGTATGGCCATATCTTGATGACCCCAAAGCTGGCTTGGAGAGGGTATGATATCTGCGGATATTTTCGGGAAAATCTGAAGATCCCGGTGGGGTTTGACACGGATGTCAATGGTTCCATGCTGGGGGAGAGCACCTGGGGCTGTGCAAAGGGACTAGATACTGCTATCTATATTACAGTAGGAACGGGAGTAGGGGTCGGTGTACTTGTAGGAGGAAAACTACTGCATGGAATGCAGCATCCAGAAGGAGGTCACATGCGGATTCCTGCCAGAGAAGACGATGCCTATCCGGGGAAATGTCCCAGCCATGGACATTGTCTGGAAGGATTGGCAGCAGGGCCGGCCATCGAGGAACGCTGGGGGGCAAAAGGAACAGCTTTGGCAGAGAAACCTGAGGTATGGGAGCTGGAGGCTCATTATTTGGCGTATGCGATCACGAACTATATTTTGGTCTTGTCTCCTCAGAAAGTCATTCTTGGCGGCGGGGTTATGCACCAGCAACAATTATTCCCGATGGTGCGGGATAAAGTGAAACAAATGTTGGGGGGTTATTTGCAGACAAAGGAATTGGAGGATATGGATTCTTATATCGTAGGTCCGTCATTAAATGATAACCAGGGAATTCTAGGAGCCATGAAGCTGGGGATGGATGCGCTGAAAGAAGGAAGATAAGAGGGAGAAAGAATAATGAAAGAAATGATAAAGCTGAATCCAGTTTTTAAAACGATGGTGTGGGGCGGAAATCGGATGCGGGATTATTTTGGATATGAAATTCCAGGAGAGAATACAGGAGAGGCGTGGGTGGTGAGTGCTCATCCCCAAGGGGATTGTCTGATATCAGAGGGCATGTTTGCGGGAAAAAGCCTCTCCTGGTTGTGGAAGAATCATCGCGAGTTATTTGGGAATATTGAAGGGGAAGAATTTCCGCTGCTAGTGAAGTTTATTGATGCTAAGGAGGATCTGAGCATTCAGGTGCACCCGGACGATACCTATGCAGAGGTTCATGAAAATGGAGCCAGAGGTAAGACGGAATGTTGGTATATCCTGGATTGTGAGAAGGATGCGGATATCATTGTGGGGCATCAGGCAAAAACGAAGGAGGAGATGAAACAATGGATGGAAGAAAACCGCTGGGAAGACTTTTTGAAGGTTCGTCCTATCCATCCAGGGGATTTTTTTCAGATCCCGCCGGGAACCGTTCATGCGATTCGAAAAGGAACATTATTAATTGAAATCCAGCAAAATTCAGCCATCACTTATCGGATGTACGATTATGGGCGTATGCCAGGAGGAAAGTTGCGGGAGCTTCATTTAAATCAGGCACTGGATGTGGTTCAGTGTCCTCATGAGGATTACGTGGAAGAAAAGCAGGTTTTTCATGGCAACAGATATGACAAAACATTTCTGGTGAGTTGTCCTTTTTATACCGTGGAGAAATATGATATCCGGGGAGCGCTTATGATGGAACAAAAGCAACCATTTTTGATTGTCAGTATTATTGACGGCGAAGGAATGATCGATGAAAATCCAGTAAAAAAAGGCGCCTGCCTGATTTTGCCGGACGGATATGGAACGATCCGTATCAAAGGAAATTTAAGCCTTGTGACAGCTCATATTGGATGGAGATGACTGGATAAAGCCCCCTTTCTTTGTACATACTAGAAAAATCGGCACAACAATTGTGTAAAAGGCAAAGAAAGGGAGACTTCCATGAAAAATAGTTATAATGGAGACAGGGAGTACGAAGAACGGTCGGCGGTAGAGAATCCTGTGGACAGCGATCGGAAAAAAGAAGAGAAGGATCTGGAACAGAAAGAAAATGAAAAGCTGGAAGAATATGGGCAACTGACACTGGAAAATAATCAGGGCAAAAGAAAAATTCATCTGCTTTCCATCATTGGGGAGGTAGAAGGACATGAGAATCTATCCGGAAATGCCAAAACTACGAAGTATGATCATGTTCTACCTAAGCTGGCTGCTCTGGAAGACGACGATCGCGTGGACGGGATGTTGGTGCTTTTAAATACTTCTGGTGGGGATGTGGATGCCGGGTTGGCGATTGCAGAGATGATAGCATCTTTAACTATGCCAACGGTGTCGCTGGTGCTTGGAGGCAGCCATTCCATCGGGGTGCCTTTGGCGGTATCTACGGATTATTCTTTTATAGTTCCGACCGGAACTATGATGATTCATCCGGTTCGTATGACCGGAATGGTGATTGGCGCTGCTCAGACCTATGAATATTTTAATATGATTCAGGATCGGATTTTGCGCTTTATCAGCGCCCATTCCCGAATAGAATACGATCAGGTGAAGACTTTAATGCATAATACAAAAATGCTTACCCGGGATTTGGGAACTGTCCTGGTGGGAGCGCAGGCAGTGGAGGAAGGGCTGATCGATGCGGTTGGCGGGATTCGGGAGGCGTTGCATAAGCTCTATCAGCAGATTGACGAACAAAAAGCAGATTGAGAAGAAAAATAGCGGTGGTCTGTGCAGAATAAGATGCATGGATCATCGCGTTTTGCTAGGGGCTTTGATTCCCATGGTTGCATTTCCTGCCATTTTTTTGTATACTATCCTCATTGGAGAACAGGAGGCATAGATTAGTGGCAGTAACAACTAATAAAAAAGCAACTGGGAAAGGCAGTAGGGCGGAAAGCACCAGAAGCAGGGGCAGTGCCAAAAGCAGGGGGGACAATATAAAAGGAGGGGCATCCTCCAAAAAAAGCAGAAAAAATACGGCGGTGCCTGTGCCGGAGCCGCCGTCAGAGGATTTTATCGGTGCAGAAGTATTGATTCTTTTGTCCTTTGCTGTGGCAGTGCTATTGTTTTTAAGTAATTTTCATCTTTGTGGGGCAGCCGGCAACTACCTGCGCATGTTTCAGTTAGGAGTCTTTGGCATGGTGGGATTTATTGCCCCACTGCTTTTGTTTGTGGGGACATGTTTTTACCTTTCTAACCGGGAGAATTTGACGGCGATGCGAAAACTGTTGGCATCCGTGGCGTTGGTGTTGGTCCTCTGCGGTCTGGTTCAGCTTTTGTTTGGAACACATCCAGAGGAAGGAACCGGACTTATGGAATATTACCGACTATCTTCCGAGAAGGGAACCGGTGGCGGTTTGATTGGCGGTTTGATCTGTATGGCTTTGACGGCAGTTCTTGGTAATATCGGAGCTTTTTTGGTATTGATTGTCTGTCTGGCAATCAGTGTGGTTTGTATCACGGAGCGCTCTTTGGTAAAGGCAGTAAAACGGCAGAGCGGTGCGGCTTATCGATATGCCAGAGAGGATATGGATCGGAGACGGGAGCTGCATGCAGAACGTCAGGAGGAGCGGCATCGTCAACGTCAGGAGCAGCGAGTGCGCGGAGTAGATTTGATAGCTACGGATTTTTCGGTTTCGAAGGATAGTGAGGAGTTCCTGGAAGAATATACATTAGCTGAGGAACCCCCGAAGCAAGAAAGGGAAGAATACGAAGAGAAATATGTGACAGTGGACGAGGAACAGAAAGATCCGGCTCAGCAGAAAGAAGAAAAAAACGATGAAAAAGATCCGGCTGATATTTTTACTGGGAAGATCACAATGTCTCCCCATTACCCAAACGAAGATTTTGTTCCGTTTGAGGCAGATAACGTGTTATCTCCGGCAGAGTCAGCACAGCGTTTGGTAGCAGAAGGGATTTCGCATCTGAGCGATTGGGAAGGCAGTTTTGGCAAACCGGTAAAACCGCCGTCATTTCCGCCACCGGCATCAGAACCGGCATTTCATGGACTGGAAACCGTATTGGAAGAACCCGTGGAGACGAATTCCGATTTGGAAGATGATTCCGCCTATTCTCTGGAGCCCATTCGCCTGACATCGCCAGTGTCCAAATACGAAGAAGACGGATCAGATGAGATTTTTATGGAAGAAGCAGAGGAAGAAGAAAAATACTTGCCGGAGATTTTGGAATCGCCAGAAGATGAAAGAGAAGGATTAATGAAAGAATCTGCCCAGAAAAAGATCAGGCAGGAGCCCCTGGCGGTGGAGACTTGGCGACAAGAGTCAGAGCGTGCTTTTTCAGAAAAGCCGGCTGTGCTGCCATATCAGATTGAATGGTCAAAAGAAGAGCCGGAAGCAGTGGATGATTCGGTAGAGGAAATATGGGATGAGATAGATAAACCGACGGGGGGCATCCACGACGATAATTTTGTGATTCCGGAGGAGTCAAAACGGGTGGTAACAGCTTCTGGCAAGGTGATTGAGTCGGATACGGAAGCACTGCAGAAACGTTTGGAATCAAAACGGAAAGAAGCAAAGGAGGCCAGGGAAGCTGGAGAGATCCGTGTACAGCAGCAGATTCGCGAAAAAGAGTCAATTCCCAAAAAAGAATATATATTCCCGCCGGTTACCCTTTTAAAGCGGGGAAATCTCCTGTCATCAGCAAATTCTCAGCAGGAATACAAAGACACGGCCATCAAGCTGCAGCAAACATTGCGGGATTTTGGTGTAGGAGTGACGGTGACGAATATCAGTTGTGGTCCGTCAGTGACCCGATATGAGTTACATCCCGAACAAGGAGTGAAGGTCAGTAAAATCGTGGGATTGGCCGATGACATTAAGCTTAGTCTGGCAGCGGCGGATATTCGGATTGAAGCGCCGATCCCTGGAAAATCAGCAGTGGGGATCGAGGTGCCAAATAAGGAGAATACTACCGTATATCTGAGAGAACTTTTAGAGTCCGAAGCTTTTCGGAGTCATTCTTCACGAATGGCCTTTGCCGTAGGGAAAGATATTGGTGGTCAGGTAGTTGTCACGGATATTGCCAAAATGCCTCACTTATTGATTGCAGGAGCTACGGGATCGGGGAAATCGGTTTGCATTAATACCTTGATTATGAGTATTTTATTTAAATCAAGTCCAGAGGATGTAAAGTTGATTATGGTGGACCCAAAGGTGGTAGAACTGAGTGTATATAATGGAATTCCCCATCTGTTGATTCCTGTGGTGACAGATCCGAAGAAAGCTTCTGGAGCGCTTAATTGGGCAGTGGCGGAGATGCAGGATCGTTATAAGAAATTTGCCGAATGTAATGTGCGAAATCTAAAGGGATATAACAGCCGTATTGAGAGTCTGAAGGATGTGCCGGAAGAAGAGAGGCCCCCAAAGATGCCTCAGATTGTGATTATTGTGGACGAGTTGGCGGATTTGATGATGGTAGCTCCGGGAGAGGTGGAGGATGCGATTTGTCGTTTGGCACAACTGGCCCGGGCGGCGGGAATTCATCTGGTGATTGCCACACAACGTCCCTCTGTGAATGTAATCACCGGACTTATCAAAGCAAATGTGCCTTCGCGGATCGCTTTTTCCGTATCCTCAGGGGTAGATTCTCGAACGATTATTGATATGCATGGTGCAGAGAAGCTTTTGGGAAAGGGAGATATGTTATTCTTCCCTTCCGGCATACCAAAACCGCAGCGGGTTCAGGGAGCTTTTGTATCCGATTCGGAAGTGCAAAAGGTAGTAGAATTTCTTAGTGAACAGGGTTTGACTGCCGAATACGATCCCAATGTGGAAAAGCAGATGAACGCGGCGCCAGTAGCCGGTCCGACAGGAAACAGTGGCGGAAGTGGGAATGGCAGAGATGAGTATTTCGAACAGGCTGGCAGATTTATTATTGAGAAGGAAAAAGCGTCCATTGGTATGCTGCAGAGAATGTTTAAGATCGGTTTTAACCGGGCAGCCCGGATCATGGATCAGCTAGCGGATGCTGGTGTGGTAGGAGAGGAGGAAGGGACGAAGCCCAGGAAAATTCTGGTTACGATGGAAGAGTTTGAGGAGTTGCTTGGTTGGGAAGAGTAGAGAACCATAGGAAACGCAAATGAGCAAAGACATGAGGAGGAAACAGAGATGATGACAGACATTCAAATCGCACAGAAAGCAACCATGAAACCGGTAAAGGAAGTGGCGGCCGCTTATGGGATTACGGAGGATGAACTGGAGCTTTACGGAAAGTATAAGGCAAAGCTAACCGATGAGCTGTGGCAGAAGGTGGAAAAAAATCCGGATGGAAAATTAGTCTTGGTGACAGCGATCAATCCCACCCCAGCAGGAGAAGGAAAAACAACTACCAGTATTGGTTTGGCAGATGCTTTAAGCAGGCTTGGAAACAAGACATTACTGGCATTGCGGGAACCGTCTCTTGGACCATGCTTTGGTATCAAAGGAGGAGCAGCGGGCGGTGGCTATGCGCAGGTTGTGCCGATGGAAGATCTCAATTTACATTTTACAGGGGATTTCCATGCGATTACCTCGGCCAATAATCTGTTGGCGGCTCTTTTGGACAATCATATCCAGCAGGGCAATGCACTGCAGATTGATACGCGGCAGGTATTGTGGAAACGTTGTTTGGATATGAATGACCGGGCGCTGCGCAATATCGTGGTGGGGTTGGGTGCCAAAGCAGATGGTGTGGTGCGGGAAGACCATTTTGTGATCACGGTGGCCTCAGAGATCATGGCGATTCTTTGCTTGGCGGATGATATGAAGGATTTGAAAGAGCGGTTGGGACGAATTATTGTTGCATATAATTATGCAGGGGAACCAGTAACAGCAGCACAGTTAAATGCAGTAGGGGCCATGGCGGCGCTTTTGAAGGATGCCATCAAGCCGAATTTGATTCAGACCCTGGAACATACCGGGGCACTGGTTCATGGCGGACCTTTTGCGAATATTGCGCATGGCTGTAACAGTGTCCGCGCCACAAAGACAGCTTTAAAGTTGGCAGATGTTGTAGTGACAGAGGCAGGTTTTGGCGCAGATCTGGGAGCGGAAAAGTTTTTGGATATCAAATGCCGGATGGCAGGATTAAAGCCAGATGCTGTTGTGTTGGTGGCGACGGTTCGTGCACTGAAATATAATGGCGGAGTACCAAAAGCAGAACTGGGAACAGAGAATTTGGAGGCATTGCAACGGGGAATCGTTAATTTGGAAAAACATATTGAGAATATCCAGAAATACGGGGTGCCAGTCGTCGTAACACTGAATTCCTTTACCAGTGATACGCAGGCGGAGTATGAATGGATTCGCGGTTTTTGTGAAGAACGTGGCTGTGAATTTGCTTTGTCTGAGGTATGGGCCAAAGGTGGAGAAGGTGGAGAAGCCTTGGCAGGAAAGGTTTTAGAGACCTTAAAAAAGAAGGAAAGTCATTATCACCCGATTTATCCGGATGAGATGAGTCTAAAGAATAAGGTGTATACGGTGGCTTCTGAGATCTACGGGGCAAATGATGTCAGTTATGCGCCAGCAGCAGAGAAAGCCATGGCTCGGATTGAAGAAATGGGTTTTGGCAATTTGCCGGTCTGTATGGCCAAAACACAATATTCGCTGTCTGATGATCAGACCAAACTGGGAAGACCCTCTGATTTTACGATCCAGGTGCGTGACGTCTACGTATCTGCCGGAGCGGGGTTTGTGGTAGTTCTCACTGGGGCGATCATGACCATGCCGGGATTACCGAAAAAGCCGGCAGCAGATGGAATCGATGTCAATGAGGAAGGAAAGATTACGGGACTGTTTTAATATAGGATAGTCAGAAAGAAAGAGGGCGGCTGTGATGTTGAAGGACTGGTTGCATGAACTGCAGTATACTTTGTTACAGGGAAGTGTGGATGAAAAGGTAAACGAGGTGATATATGATTCTCGGAAAGCAGCACCGGGAGCGGTGTTTGTCTGCATGGCTGGAACCCGAGTGGATTCTCATGATTTTATTCCTCAGGTGTTGGCAGCCGGCGTTCGTGTGTTGGTAGTAGAACGACCGGTGCCGGCGCCGAAGGATATTACTGTGATTCAAGTCAAACAGGGAAGAGAGGCATTGGCAGTTCTCTCAGCGGCTCGCTTCGAGTATCCGGCAAAAAAACTATTGATGATCGGAATTACCGGGACCAAAGGTAAGACCACCACGGCCCATATGGTGCGGGCAATTCTGGAAGCGTCGGGGAAAAAAACCGGAATTATCGGAACCAATGGGGTATCTTTTGGAGAGGAGCATTATCCGACGGTAAATACAACGCCGGAATCTTATTCTCTGCATCAGTATTTTGCCCGGATGGTAGAAGCAGGTTGTCAATGTTGTGTGATGGAAGTGTCTTCTCAAGCGTTGAAAATGTATCGGGTAGCTGGTCTGCATTTTGATTATAGTGTGTTTACGAATATTTCTCCGGATCATATTGGTCCAGATGAACATGCAAGTTTTGAAGAATACCTGTATTATAAGAAGCAGATTTTTGCTCAGAGTGGATTTGCTTTAATAAACATAGAGGATGAGCATGTGGGAGAAATTACTAGGGATATTTCCTGTGCATGGGAGGGGTTTGGGATGAACGATCCGGCCCGGTACCAGGCAGAAGATATTCACTATGTGTCGGAGCCGGATTTTGTTGGATTAGAATTTACAATTCAGGATTCTGATGGGAAACGGGTGGCGGATGTCACTAATGTAGATAGCCGGATTCCTGTGCGGGTGAATATTCCGGGAAAATTCAATGTCAGTAACGCGTTGGCGGCTTCGGCAGTATGTTTAAAAGCCGGGGTTTCTAAGGCTGCTCTCTGTCATGCTTTGGAGCATTTGCGTCTGGATGGACGGATGGAGATTGTGTATACTTCAGAAAAATTCTGTGTTATTGTGGATTATGCGCATAATGCAGTCAGCATGGAAAGCCTTTTGTCCACTTTGCGGGAGTACCATCCCAACCGTTTGGTATGTGTATTCGGTTGCGGTGGCAACCGTTCCAAGGACCGCCGTTATTCTATGGGGGAGATTGCCGGGAAAATGGCAGATTTCTCCATTATCACGGCTGATAATTCTCGATTTGAAAAAGTAGAGGATATTATAGGGGATATTCGTGGAAGTATTGAAAAAACGGGAGGAAAATTTACGGAAATTCCCGATCGCCGGGATGCCATCACTTACAGCATTCATCATGCCCAGACGGGGGATATGATTGCTATCATCGGAAAAGGACATGAAGATTATCAGGAGATCGAGGGGGTTCGTTATCCATTTTTAGATCGAGCTGTCGTGCAGGAAGCAGTGTCTGAATTACTGAAAAAGGAAGCTAAAAACATATCTGAGAGACAGAATCCATAGATATAAGAATGAAGAAAGAAGATATGATATGGAACAGATGACGGTAAAAGAAATTGTGGAGGCGACGGGAGGCGTTTTGCTGTGTGGTGACAAGAGGATTCCGTTAATACATATCAGCATTGATTCCCAGAATATTCAAGGTGGAGAATTGTTTGTGCCACTGGTGGGCGAAAAGGTAGATGCCCACCAATATATCAGTCAGGCACTGGCGGCAGGAGCAGCGGCAGTGTTGACTTCTGAACATGACAGGATGGAGGATGAGCGCCCCTGGATTCGGGTAAAGGATACAAAAAAAGCGCTTCAGGCTATTGGCTCTTACTATCGGAACCGTCTCACGCTGCCGTTGGTGGGAATCACCGGAAGTGTAGGCAAAACTACAACTCGGGAGATGGTGGCAATAGCTTTGTCTGCCGGACGAAAAGTATATAAGACACCAGGAAATAAAAATAGCCAGGTGGGGGTTCCCATCACATTGTCGGAGATTACTTCCGAGGATGAAATCGGGGTTTTGGAGTTGGGAATGAGTATGCCTGGAGAGATGACAGTGATTGCCCGGATTGCCCGGGTGGACACTGCGCTGATTACGAATGTAGGAGTGGCTCATATCGAACAACTCGGAAATCAGGAAAATATTTATCGAGAGAAGTTAAAGATTCAGGACGGGTTGAAAGAAGGCGGGGTTTTGTTGCTGAATGGCGACGACCCTCTTTTAAAAGATACTCGGGCCAAAGAAGGGTGTGCCACGCTTTATTATGGCACCGGAGAAAACTGTGATTATCGGGCAGAGAATATTCATCTGTATAAGGGATGTCCTCAATTTACGGCAGTTTACAAAAATAAGCGAATTCCGGTACAGTTAAAAGTAATGGGAACTCATAATGTGGGGAATGCTATGGCGGCTTTAGCGGTGGCGGATCTCTATGGGATTCCTATGGAAAAGGCAGCAGAGAGGTTACAGAATTTTACTGGTTTTCAGGGTCGGCAGCAAATTTATGAACGCAATGAAGTAACAATTATTGATGATACTTACAATGCCAGTCCGGTCTCCATGTTGGCGGCCTTGAAGGTGTTGGAGTCGATGGAAGTAGCGACGAGACGAATTGCTGTGCTGGCAGATATGAAGGAGCTGGGGGCAGAGGGAGAACGTTATCATCGGGAGATTGGGGAGTGGTTGGAGGAACATCCTATCGATATGGTTCTGACTTTGGGAGAGCTTTCCCGGGTGATTGAGGGCGGAGAACAATGTCTGCACTTTGCCGCCGGTGATTTGGACAGCTTATATGAGACTCTTATCAGACTTTTGCAGCCGGGGGATTGTGTATTGTTAAAAGGTTCTAACAGTATGAAGCTAGGAGATGTGGCTAAGAAGTTGATTGAGGCAGACCAAAAGCATCAAAGTTTTTAAAAAGGACAGGAGTGCATCTATGGCAAGGAAATATGCCAATATTATCATAGATATTTCTCATGAAAACGTAGATCGAATCTTCCAATATCGGATTCCTGAATCTCTGATCTCAGAGATTCAGGTTGGAAGTCAGGTCTGCGTTCCTTTTGGCTCTGGTAATCGCAGCAGAAAAGGATATGTGGTTGATATCACAGAAAAAGCCGATTTTGAGGAAAGCCGGATCAAAGAGATTCGGGGATTGGTTACTGGCAGCGTTACAGCAGATTCCCGTCTGATTGCTCTGGCCTGGTGGATGAAGGAACGCTATGGTTCCACCATGAATCAGGCATTGAAGACCGTATTGCCAGTAAAGCATAAGGTAAAGGCAAGAAATAAACAAGTGATAAAGTCAATGATTACTGATTCGGTTCAGACAGGGAGAGTCCCTTGTCTGAATGTTTGGCAGCAACAGATTACAGACAGCTTTTGCCAGGACTATGATCAAGGAAAGCGTACTCCTTATTTGATACACGGAATAACTGGGAGTGGAAAAACTGAAGTTTATATGGCAATGATTGAACATGTATTAGCTCAGAAACATCAGGTGATTGTGCTGATTCCGGAGATTGCGCTGACCTATCAGACAGTGATGCGGTTTTATGCCCGTTTTGGAGAGCAGATTTGTGTGATGCATTCTCGTTTGGCGGCCGGGGAACGTTGCGATCAGTTTGAAAAAGCACGAAAGGGAGAAACACAAATTATGATTGGAGCGCGATCGGCCTTGTTTACCCCTTTTGCCAGACTGGGATTGATTGTGTTGGATGAGGAGCATGAAGGGGCTTATCAGAGTGAGGGTACTCCTCGATACCATACCAGAGAAGCGGCAGAGCAGTTGGCGCGGATGAGTGGGGCGCAACTGGTACTTGGTTCGGCGACGCCGTCTCTGGAATCTTATTCTCGGGCGAAATCTGGGCTTTATCGCTTGTTTTCCCTGAAAAATCGTGCTAGTAGCGGAAGTTCTCTGGCCACGGTGGAAGTGGTGGATCTGCGTCAGGAAATGAAAGCCGGAAACAAATCGGTTTTCAGCCTTCGTTTACAGGAACTGATTCAGGAACGGTTGCAAAAGAGAGAACAGATCATGCTGTTTATGAACCGCCGGGGTTATTCCAGTTTCGTTTCCTGCCGCAGTTGCGGGAAGGCGGTGAAGTGTCCTCATTGCGATGTTTCATTGACTCTTCATAAGAATCGTCACCTGGTTTGCCATTATTGCGGTTATACGATGATATTGCCAAAAACATGTCCATCTTGCAATTCAGAATATCTGGCAGGTTTTGGGGCGGGCACGCAAAAGATTGAGGAATTGACAGCACAGATGTTTCCCAAAGCGAAAATATTGCGGATGGATCTGGATACTACTTCTCGGAAAGGGAAGCATGAGGCGATTCTGGCGGCCTTTGCCAGGAGAGAGGCAGATATTTTGATAGGGACGCAGATGATTGTCAAGGGTCATGATTTTCCAGGGGTGACTTTGATAGGAATTCTGGCGGCAGATGTATCTTTGTATGCCCCGGATTTCCGGTGTACAGAGCGGACTTTTCAATTGTTAGTCCAGGCAGCGGGCCGGGCGGGTCGGGGAGAAAAGCCCGGGCTCGCAGTGATTCAGACCTATATGCCGGAGCATTACGGGATTCAGACAGCAGCAGCTCAGGACTATGAAAGTTTTTACCGGCAGGAAATGGGATACCGACAGATAATGCATTATCCGCCTACGGGGTATATGCTGGGGCTGCAGGTGGCAGGGAAAGAAGAACAACTGACCAGTCATATGATGGAGTTGATTCGGAATTCGGTAGTGAAACATTTTGGTTCCTGTGTGGAGATCATTGGTCCGGTTCCAGCACCAATTTATAAAGTTAATGATATTTATAGAAAAATTTTATATATGAAACAGGAAAATTATGATATACTAATAAGAATCCGGAAATATGTCCAGGATCGATGGGATGAAACGGAGGATTGTAAGCGGCTGACTATCCAGTATGATTTCAGCTGAAGGTCAGGCTACTATCGTCGGGTGTGGGTACCCTTCAAGGGCAAGGGGAGACATGCCTCGTCGGAAAGTACAGACAAGTCTGTGCATTTTTGCACTGACCATAAAAAGTAGCGATAGTTGCATAAAATAAAAGGGTGGACAGGGGATGGCACCCAAAGAAAAGGAGTATTGGCAGATATGGCAATCAGACAGATCCGAACTCTTGGAGATGATATTTTAAGAAAAGAATGTAAGCCGGTAAAAGAGATAAGCCGCCGGACAAAACAGCTGATTGAAGACATGTTTGAGACGATGTATGAGGCCAATGGCGTGGGACTAGCGGCTCCGCAGGTAGGAATTTTAAAGCAAATTGTGGTGATTGATGTGGAGGATGGGAATCAGTATGTTCTGATCAATCCGGAGATATTGGAGCAGGAGGGAAGTCAGACGGGGCCAGAGGGCTGTTTGAGCGTTCCCGGCAAGCATGCGACAGTGACGCGACCTGCCTATGTGAAGGTGCGGGCTTTGGATGAAAATCTGGAGGAGTATGAGCTGGAAGGAGAGGAGCTTTTGGCTCGTGCAATCTGTCATGAGTGTGCGCATCTTCGGGGAGAGTTGTATGTGGATGTGATGGAGGGAGAGCTGATGGATAATGAGGAAGAAGAGGAGGAAGCATGAGAATTGTATTTATGGGAACTCCTGATTTTTCCGTTCCTGTGCTGGAGGCGTTGATTGGTTCTCATCATCAGGTGGTAGGAGTGGTAACTCAGCCAGATAAACCAAAGGGACGGGGGAAAGCGATTCAGATGTCTCCAGTGAAAGAGACCGCGTTACGACACGGACTTTCGATATATCAGCCGGTGCGGGCCAGAGATGCTGCCTTTATCGAGGAGATGCGAAGATTGAAGCCGGAGGTAATGGTAGTAATTGCTTTTGGTCAGATTCTTTCAAAAGAGTTTTTGGAGGTGCCGGTTCATGGTTGTATCAACATACATGCATCTCTGCTTCCCAAATACCGGGGTTCTGCGCCAATTCAGTGGGCGGTGATCAACGGGGAGCGGGAGAGCGGGATTACAACTATGATGATGGATGAAGGCATAGATACCGGGGATATGTTGGAAAAGCGAGCGATTGTTTTGGACGAAAAGGAGACAGGAGGAAGTCTGTTTGATCGTCTGAGCCTGTTGGGTGGCGAGTTGATTTTGTCAACTCTAGAAAAGTTGGAAGCCGGGACACTGCCGAGGACTCCTCAAAATCATCAAGAAGCGACTTATGTAAAGAAGATTCCCAAATCGCTGGGGGAGATAGACTGGAGTATGGATGCAACAGCGATCGAGCGTTTGATTCGGGGATTGAATCCCTGGCCCAGCGCCTATACCTGGCTCAATGGGAAGATGTTAAAACTGTGGGCGGCAGATGTACTGCCAGAAGGCGGGAAGGAGAACAGAATTTCTGGTAAAACCAGTGAAGAGGTAAAAGAATATTCAGCTGGGGACAAAAGGCAGAAGAATGTCGGTGTTATCGTGGCGGCTTTGCCAGCGGGGCTGCAGATACAGACAGGCAACGGAATTTTGAATATTACTAGTCTGCAGCTGGAGGGGAAGAAGCGAATGGATACTGGGGCGTTTCTGAGAGGATTTCCGGTGCAGGTCGGAATGCGTTTCGGAAATCGTTCCGATATTTGAACCGTTATGTGTCGGGAAAGGAGTTGACAGTTTTATGCCTTATTATGGTGGCTATTATGGATTGGATCCTACTTACTTTTTGGTGTTGATTGGTGCGTTGTTGTCTATGTGGGCATCAGCACGAGTCAACAGTACCTTTCAAAAATATTCTCAAGTGCGAAGCTGTACGGGTATGACCGGAGCAGAGGTGGCGAGGCAGCTTTTGCATTCCCAGGGGATTTATGACGTAACGGTACAGGCAGTCCGTGGTCAGCTAACGGATCATTATGATCCCCGGACCAAGACGGTTAATTTGTCAGAACCGGTATACGGGAGCGCTTCTGTATCGGCGATCGGAGTTGCGGCTCATGAGTGCGGTCATGCGATTCAGGATCATGTGGGATATGCCCCTTTACGTCTGCGAGCCGCATTTGTCCCGGTGGCAAATCTGGGAAGTAAATTGTCCTGGCCGTTGATTTTACTGGGACTGATGATTGGGCTGACTCCGTTTATTCAGGTAGGAATCTGGATGTTTGTATTGGCGCTTTTATTTCAGGTAATCACGCTGCCAGTGGAATTTAATGCTTCGGGACGGGCTGTGGGGCTTTTAGAGCAGCTGGGGATTTTGCAGGGGCAGGAAGTGGCGGATACCAGAAGGGTTTTGGGAGCCGCCGCTCTTACGTATGTGGCGGCAGTAGCGGCTTCCGTTCTGCAGCTTTTGCGACTCTTACTTTTGTTTGGAGGACGGAGGAGAGATGACTGAAACAGCAGAGGGAAAAGAACCGATAACTGCAAGAAAAAGAAAAGTTTCGGGAGCCGCCAAGACGAGAGAAATTGTGCTGGATATATTGTTGGAGGTACTGGAAAAAAACAGTTTTGTTCATGATATTTTGGGTGAGGCACTGGCAAAATATCAGTATTTGGAAAAAGCAGATCGTGCTTTTATCACCAGACTGTCAGAGGGCACAGTGGAACGGCGACTGACTGTGGATGCCGTGCTGGAAAGTTGTCTAAAGGGAAAGATAGAAAAACAGAGACCTGTGATTCGGACGATTCTGCGGATGTCAGTCTATCAACTTTTATGGATGGATCGGGTGCCAGATCGGGCTGTGTGCGATGAAGCGGTCAAACTGGCAAAAAGTCGTGGCTTTGGCGGCTTGAGCGGCTTGGTCAATGGTGTGCTGCGAAATGTGGCACGGAAGAAAGAAGAAATTTCTTTTGCGGATTGGTCTTTGCAGTATTCTATGCCGCAGGAGATTTTGGATATGTGGAGGAAGGAATATTCCGATGAAATTGTGGAGGGAATTCTGCAGGCGTTTTTGATGGATACTCCAATTACGGTGCGATGCAACCAAAGCCGTATGCCGATTGAAAAAATCAAAAAAAGTTTGCAAGAACAAGGAGTAAAGGTTTCCCTAAGTCCTCTTTTTGATCAGGTTTTGCTTTTGTCAGGTTATGATTATCTGGATCGTCTGGAGGCGTTTCGTGAGGGGTGGATTCAGGTGCAGGATGTTGCTTCTGCTCTGGTGGCAGAAGTAGCGGATCCACAGCCAGGCGATCAGGTATTGGATATATGTGGTGCGCCAGGAGGTAAGGGGCTACATATGGCAGATAAATTGCGGGATACCGGCTTGGTGACAGTTCGGGACTTGACAGAAGAGAAAGTACAGCGGATTTGGGAGAATATTGCCCGTACTGGATTTTCGAATATCCGTGGAGAGGTATGGGATGCCCGGGAGTTTGATGAATGCTGGGAGGAACAGGCAGATATTGTGATTGCAGATTTGCCTTGCTCTGGCCTTGGTGTCATTGGAAAAAAACCAGATATTAAGTATCGGATGACAAAGGAGCGAATTCATTCTCTGGCAGAGTTACAAAAACAAATTTTGACAGTGGCATCCCGCTATGTAAAACCAGGGGGGAAACTGATTTATAGCACCTGTACCATCAGCCAGTTGGAGAATGAAGCTCAAAGAGAGTGGTTTTTGGAGCATTTCCCATTCGTTTCTGGAACGTTAAAACTACCAGAGAAAACGGTTATAAAGGAAGAAACCGTAAAGTTGGGGTATGTGCAGTTGCTTCCGGGGCGATATTCCTGTGATGGATTTTTTATTGCCGTATTTCAAAAGGAAAAAAATAAATGAAAAAGACAGATATCAAATCGCTATATCTTTCTGAGTTGGAACAGAAATTGGGAGATATGGGAGAAAAGCGGTTTCGTGCTGGCCAGGTGTACCAATGGCTTCATCAGAAGCAGGTGAAGGATTTCGGAGAGATGAGCAATCTTTCTCTTTCTCTGCGGGAAAAGCTGGCAGATCATTTTACTTTAACAGTATTGGTTCTGGCAGATGTAAAGATATCCCGGATCGATGGTACCCGCAAATATCTGTTTCGGTTGATGGATGGAAATGTGATAGAAAGTGTATGGATGCAATATCATCATGGCAGTTCGGTCTGCATCTCCTCTCAGGTGGGATGCCGGATGGGATGTCGTTTTTGTGCATCGACGCTGGATGGATTGGAGCGAAATCTGACAGCAGCAGAGATGTTAGAGCAGATTTATCGGATTCAGGAACTGACGGGAGAACGCGTATCTCATATTGTAATTATGGGCTCCGGGGAACCTTTCGATAATTATGAAGAAGTGATCCGTTTTTTAAGGTTGGTTTCTGATGCTCAGGGACTGCATATCAGTCCGCGGAATATTACGGTGTCTACTTGTGGCATTGTGCCAGGAATCTTGCGGTTTGCCAAAGAAGGCTTGCCGGTGACGTTGGCATTGTCGTTGCATGCTCCCAATGATCGGGTGCGACAGACTTTGATGCCGGTGGCTAAAAGCTATTCCCTGTCGGAAGTGTTAAATGCTTGTCGGGAGTATTTTGAAAAGACAGGGAGGCGGATTACCTTTGAATACAGTTTGGTGAAAGGTGTGAATGACAATCCGGCAGAGGCAAGGATGTTGGCCGGGTTGCTGAAAGATATGCATGGACATGTGAACCTGATTCCCGTGAATCCGGTGAAAGAAAGAAATTATGTTCGTTCTGACAGAAGGGCGATTCAGGAATTTAAAGCGATTCTAGAAAAATCAGGAATCGCAGTTACAATAAGACGAGAGATGGGCAGAGACATCCAGGGAGCCTGCGGACAGCTTCGGAGAAGCTATCTGACAGGAGAATCCGAAGATCATGAAAAAGAAGGAGGTTGATGGCGGTGCAGGCATATGCACTTACAGATGTGGGAAGATATCGCAGTATGAATCAGGACTATATCTATTCCTCGACAGCCCCAGTGGGCTCTTTGGATAATCTGTTTTTGGTGGCAGATGGTATGGGAGGTCATAATGCGGGAGATTATGCGTCACGCTTTGCTGTGGAGAATCTGGTAAACTTTTTTGGCATCAAATATCCGGAGCGAGATGTGCATGGTATTTTAAAAGAAGGGATTCGCAGAATAAACCGAGAATTGTATTTCCAGGCTAGTAACGATCCTTCTCTGTTTGGTATGGGAAGTACTTTAGTAGCTGCTACGATCAAAGGCAACGTGCTTTATGTAGCTAATATTGGCGACAGCCGTCTGTATTTATTGAGGGAAAAGTTAGAGCAAGTGACCCGGGATCACTCTTATGTGGAGGAATTGGTGGCATTGGGAAAGATAAAACGGGGGAGCCGGGATTATCAGGAAAAAAAGAACATTATTACCCGGGCGATAGGGACAGCTGAGACGGTAGATATTGATCTGTTTGCCCTAAAATTAAAACCGAAAGATTACATTCTCATGTGTTCCGATGGGTTAAGCAATATGGTAGATGAATTTGAGATGGAGTATATTATCCGTTCTGAAGAAAACATGAAGCAAAAGGTAGAAGTACTGGTAGATGCGGCAAACCGTAGTGGTGGGAAGGATAATATATCCGTAGTTCTCATAGAGCCTCAGATAAGTGAGGTGATTCTATGACATTGAGAACGGGAATGTATTTACAGGATCGCTATGAGATATTGGAACAGGTAGGCGCCGGCGGGATGTCTGTGGTATATAAAGCCAAATGTCATAAGCTGAATCGTCTGGTGGCTATCAAAATATTAAAGGAAGAATTTAGCAGCGATAGTAATTTTGTAGGCAAGTTTAAGATGGAGGCGCAGGCGGCGGCAAGACTTTCACATCCCAATATTGTCAATGTTTATGATGTCATCGATGAAGGGGATTTGCATTATATTGTGATGGAGCTGATTGATGGCGTTACCTTAAAAACGTATATTGCCAGAAAGGGAAAACTGGAGATAAAGGAAAGTATTGGGATTGCGATTCAAGTGGCTCAGGGGATAGGCGCTGCTCATGAGCAGCATATTATTCACCGGGATATCAAACCGCAGAATATGATCATTTCCCGGGACGGAAAAGTAAAGGTGGCAGATTTTGGCATTGCTCGGGGAGTATCGACCCAGACGATGACTTCTGCTGCCATGGGATCGGTCCATTATATTTCTCCAGAACAGGCCAGGGGGAGTTATAGTGATGCCCGCAGTGATATCTATTCTCTGGGAATTACCATGTATGAGATGGTAACCGGACGTCTGCCTTATGAAGGGGATAATACGGTGGCTATCGCTTTGTCCCATCTGGAAGATGCCATGGTGCCGCCAGCTGTCTATAATCCGGAGATTCCCGTAAGTTTGGAGAGAATCATTCTCAAATGTACAGCGAAGAAACCTGAGAATCGCTATGGCAGTGCGAATGAATTGATTGCGGATCTGAGAAAGGCTTTGGTTCAGCCGGATGGGGAATTTGTTCAGGATTTGAATGGACAGCGGGCGTTAAAAGGTCAGACGATTCAGATTAGTAATAAAGATTTAGCGAGGATTAAAGAGCAACATACACCTGTACGTGAGGAGCCGATGCGGGAATATCGCAGACCAGTAGGGGAAGCGGCGGTGACTCGCTATCCAGAAGACCGCCGAAGGCCGTCGGATCGCCGGGATAATCGAAGAGAAGAGCCGGAAGATGAGGTGAATTCTCATATTGAACGTCTTTTAGCAGGGGCTGGAATTGTGGTGGCAATTATTATTGTAGCGGTGTTGATTGTGGTATTTTCCAAGTTGGGTGGGCTTTTTCAGTCTGGTTCGGGATTACTGGGCAAAGAGACGACGATGGAAAGTCAGAGTGAAGAGATCCCGACCAATGATATGGGAGAAACCTTGAAAGATACGGAGGTTTATATGCCAGATGTCTTAGAACTTCCAGAGGATTTGGCAGAGGCAAAACTTAAAGAGAATTTTCTGAGCATGAGGCCCACATATCAGACATCAGAGGTGGTGGAGAAGGGATGTGTGATCTCTCAGGATCCGGAATATGGAACAGTAGTATCAAAATATTCTCATGTAAATGTAGTGGTGAGTCTGGGATCGGATAAGATTGATCTGACCACTCTGAATCTTGAGACTATGAGCGTGGCTTCTGCCCGCAGACTCTTAGAGGATCGGGGACTCACCGTACAGCTGGTAGAAGAAGAGAATGAGACAGAAGAAAAAGGAAAACTTCTTCGCTACGAACCAGAGAAAGCAGCAGAACATGGCACAGTTACTCTGTATGTGAGCGCAGGTCCTCATGTGGAGCTGGTTCCTGTGCCGGATTTGGTAGGTAAGCCGGAGTCGGATGCGCTGGCACTGTTGGGAGAAGCCGGTTTGACTCCAGGAGAAACTTTTACGGAGAACAGTGATACGGTTCCCAAAGGAAGTATTATCCGTCAGGAGGGTGGTGAAAACGGGCAGATTGAAGTGGGAGGAAGCATCAGCTATGTGGTCAGCAGTGGCCCGGAGAAACGGCAGCAACGTTATGTGGCGTCCATCAATGACGTTTATGATTTGAGTAATCTCATTGGGCCGGGAGCCGGAGGCGCTAACTTTACTGTGTTGGTACGTCTGCATCAGAAAGAAGCAGATGGTACAGATATCTATCGAACATTGACAGATGCCAAAACGATCAATGGTTCCACACTGCTTCCTATCAGCTACACGAGTATTGAGAGTATGAATGGCAGCAGTGAAGGAGAGATCGAAGTTGTGGATACAGAATCAGAGGCAGTTTTGAAAACCTATCCATTAACCTTTTTCCCCATGGATTGACGAGAGGTAATATGAAAGGAAAAATCATAAAAGGGATCGCCGGTTTTTATTATGTTCATGATGGACATGAGCGACTGTATGCCTGTAAAGCCAAAGGGATTTTTCGTAAACGGGGCATCAAGCCATTAGTAGGGGATAATGTGGAATTCACAATATTGGATGAGACGGAGCAAGAAGGAAATATCGATGAAATATTGCCTCGCAGAAATCAGCTGGTTCGTCCGGCCAGTGCGAATGTGGATCAGGCATTAGTCGTTTTTGCCGTGGTTGAGCCAGCGCCAAATTTGAATCTGTTGGATCGTTTTCTGGTGATGATGGAGATGCAGCAGATTCCGGTGCTCGTTTGTTTCAATAAAATGGATCTGGATAAGGAACAACATTGTCTTCGATATCAGGAGATTTATAAAAACAGCGGTTGTCAGGTGCATTTTAGCAGTACGTATAGCGGACAGGGAATAGAAGAGATCCGGAAACGGCTGCAGGGAAAGACAACGATTCTAGCAGGTCCTTCTGGTGTGGGGAAATCTTCTTTAACGAATTTGTTGCAGCCCTTAGCAGAGATGGAAACAGGGGAAATCAGTAAAAAAATTCAACGGGGAAAACATACCACCCGTCATGCAGAGCTTTTTTATGTTGAGGAGGATACTTATCTGATGGATACCCCAGGTTTCAGCTCTCTCTATTTGGAGAACTTAGAGGCAGAAACCCTGAAATATTTTTTTTCTGAGTTCTCCGATTATGCTTCTGGTTGTCGTTTCGGTGAGGATTGTGTGCATGTAGGGGAGCCAAGCTGTGGTGTGAAAGAAGCAGTAAGAGAGGGAAAAATCAGTCAGAGCCGCTATGATAATTACCAGCTTTTGTATCAAGAATTGAAAGGAAAAAGGAGGTACTAGGCAAAGATGAAAACGATTCTGGCGCCGTCTATTCTGGCGGCAGATTTTGGAAAACTTGCAGATTCGGTGAGAGAAGTGGCAGATGCCGGAGCAGAATATATTCACATTGACGTGATGGACGGAATGTTTGTTCCGAGCATCTCATTGGGGATGCCGGTGATTCAGAGTATCCGTTCTTGTACAGACAAGGTGTTCGATGTGCATATGATGGTGGAAGAACCAGGACGTTATGCAGAGGCTATGAAAAAGGCGGGAGCGGATCTTTTGTGTGTTCATCAGGAGGCATGTCGCCATTTAAACCGTACGATCCGCCAGATTCATTCGCTGGGGATGCGGGCCGGTGTGGCTTTAAATCCAGCCACACCGGTGTCCATGCTGGAGAGTGTTTTAGAACAAGTGGATATGATACTGCTTATGTCCGTGGATCCTGGTTTTGGCGGTCAGGAATTTATTCCTTATACATTGAAAAAGGTGCATCAGCTTCGGGAACGCCTGGAATATTTGGGACTGGAGAAAGATATTGAGGTGGATGGAGGGATAAATCTGGGAAATGTAAAGCAGATTCTGACAGCAGGAGCCAATATCATTGTGACAGGTTCCGCTGTGTATCATGGAGATGTGGCGGCTAATGTTTGTGCTTTTATGAAAGAATTTGAGGAGTTTCAGAAATGAAAAAATGTCTGATTGTGACGGGCGGTAAGCTGGATTTGGCTTTCGCCCAATCTTTTTTACAAAAAGAAAAATTTCACAAAATTATTGCTGTGGATGGCGGTTTGGAAGCAGTGGAAATTTTAGGGCTGATACCAGATTATGTAGTAGGGGATTTTGACACAGTAAATCCGATCGTTCTGGAACGATTCCGAAAGATTCCTTCTATTATTTGGGAAAAGCACCGACCAGAAAAGAACGAGACAGACACCGAACTGGCCCGCAACCGTGGAATGACTCTGGCCTGCGAGCGCATCGTGTTTTTGGGCGCCACGGGCGGACGCCTGGATCATATGCTAGGGAATATCCATGTTTTGTACACTTGCCTGCAACGAGGTGTGGAGGCATGGATCATCGATAATCAGAATAAATTATACCTATTGGATCAGGGAAAAACCTTCTATCAAGAGCAATTGTGGGGAAAATATGTATCTTTTTTGCCCTATACGGAACAGGTGACAGGAATTACTCTTCGGGGATTTCGTTATCCATTAAACAGAAAAAATATCCGTAAGGGAGAGGAAGCGGGACTTTGTATCAGCAATGAACTAATAGCAAAAGAGGCGACCATTGAATTTGACGACGGGGTTCTGATCTGTGTGGAATCCCAGGATTGCGTGTAAAACTGACATGGTAAAAAAACAATAAACTGATTATTTCATACATGCTTTCTACATGTTATGATGAGGAACAATAAAAGGATAACAAGAGGAGGCTTGATTATGGAAAATCAGAACAATAATAAAGTTTATAAGACGGTAGTCACGGCATTGATGACGGCGCTGTGTTATGTGTCGTTTACTTTTTTGAAAATACCGATTCCCACATTTGGCGGTGACTATGTGGCGCTGCATATCGGGAATGCCTTTTGTGTGTTGGCAGCGCTGTTGTTAGGAGGAGGATATGGTGGTCTGGCCGGATCTTTGGGTATGACGATTGCCGATCTTTTGGATCCTGTATATATTACCAGTGCGCCAAAGACATTTCTACTAAAATTCTGTATTGGTCTGATTGCCGGTTTTGTGGCACATCGGGTTGCCCATATCACAGAGGAGCATGATACCAGTTATGTGTTTCGTTGGACATTGATGGCATCGATAGCCGGACTAGGGTTTAATGTGATTATGGACCCAATTGTTGGATATTTTTATAAAAATTTTGTGTTGGGAGTACAGTCGGATGCGGCAAAGATTATGTCCACCTGGGCGGCTGGGGTGACTTTCATCAATGCGGTGGCCGGAACGATCGTAGTGGTAGTCGTTTATATGGCGCTGCGGCCAGTTCTGAAGAAAGCAGGGATGTTTTTCCGCGTGTAAGGAATTCAAAAAAAGGGGTTTTCTTTCTCATTAATCTGAGGTATAATCACACCGAATAAGGAGATTCTTACTGGCAGGGAAGACTGGTTATCGACTGCAGGAAGAATACACAATTAGGAGGAAGCCATGTTAGATATCAGATTTGTAAGAGAAAATCCAGAGGCGGTAAAGCAGAATATCAGAAATAAATTTCAGGATGAAAAGCTTTCTCTGGTAGATGAAGTGATTGCGTTGGATCAGAAGAGCCGTGGCGCTAAGGCAGAGGCGGATAACCTTCGGGCTTCCCGCAATAAATTGTCGAAACAGATTGGTCAGTTGATGGGACAGGGAAAGAAAGAAGAGGCAGAGGCAGTGAAGGCCCAGGTTACAGCCAATGCCGCTCGTTTGGCTGAACTAGAGACACAAGAAGTGGAATTGGAAGAGAAGATTCTAAAGATTATGATGACCATTCCCAACATGATTGATCCTAGTGTGCCGATTGGCAAGGATGACAGCGAGAATGTAGAAATGGAAAAATTTGGGGATCCAGTGGTGCCAGATTTTGAGATTCCCTACCATACAGATATTATGAAGAGCTTTGATGGCATTGATTTAGATGCCGCTGGCAAGGTGGCAGGAAATGGTTTTTATTATCTGATGGGAGATATTGCCAGACTACATTCAGCGGTAATTGCATATGCAAGAGATTTTATGATCAATCGGGGATTTACCTACTGTGTGCCGCCGTTTATGATTCGCAGTAATGTGGTGACTGGAGTGATGTCTTTTGCCGAGATGGATGCCATGATGTACAAGATTGAGGGAGAGGATCTGTATCTGATTGGAACGAGTGAACATTCGATGATTGGTAAGTTTATTGATACGATTACTCCAGAAGAAGAACTTCCGAAGACGATGACTAGTTATTCGCCTTGTTTCCGCAAAGAGAAAGGCGCTCATGGTATCGAAGAGCGCGGAGTATATCGGATTCACCAGTTTGAAAAACAAGAGATGATTGTGGTCTGTAGGCCAGAAGAATCTCCTATGTGGTATGAAAAAATGTGGCAGAATACGGTAGACCTTTTCCGTTCATTGGATATTCCGGTGCGGACTCTGGAGTGCTGTTCTGGTGATCTGGCGGATTTGAAAGTGAAGTCGTGTGATGTGGAGGCATGGTCCCCCCGACAGAAGAAATATTTTGAGGTGGGTTCCTGTTCCAATCTAGGAGATGCTCAGGCCCGACGGCTTAAGATTCGGGTAAATGGAGAGAATGGAAAGTATTTTGCTCATACTTTGAATAATACAGTGGTGGCGCCGCCGCGTATGCTGATTGCATTTCTGGAAAACAATCTGCAAGCGGATGGGACGGTAAAAATTCCTAAGGTACTACAAATGTATATGGGAGGAATGGAAGTGATGGTGCCAAAGAAAGGACAATAATAAAATATAAATTAAGAGGTAACAGAATTTATAAAAAACTATAAAAAAGTAATAGACAAAACCTTGTGAAAGGAGTAAAATCATAGAAGGTCAGTTCGGCAGATAGCTGAACTGACCAGATAAGTACTCGGGTAAGAAGGGAGAAATAAACATGAAACCATGGAATGTGGTGGTGGACGGAAAGCAGTATGAAATTAAGGCCAAAGGGTATAAGCTAGTGGTCAATGGAGAAAAAAACAAACTGAAAAATCTGATGTCAAAAAAGGATGGAATGTGGAAAATTTATGAACTTCCTTTGGGACCGAAGAAAGCAGAGCTTTATGTAAACACCTGGATTGGTGGGATGAAGTTGGTGATGGATGGGGTGGATTGTGCTACCGGAAAACCCTATACACCACAGAAATTACCGAAATGGGCGTATTTGTTTTTAGTAATCCATTTAGCTTATATTTTATTCCTTATGGGCGGAGCTCTTGGGGTATTGATGACATTCTTGGGAATGGTAGCAACGATTTCCGTTTCCTGCAATAACAATATGTCAGTCGGAGTGAGAATATTGCTGAATATTGGAATTTTGATTGCTTTTGCCGCAGTAGATCTGGGGATTGTATTATTGATCGGCAGTCTGGTAAGTGCGATTTAAATAAATAGTACATAGCAGTATAACCGGCGCTTTGGCGCCGGATTTTTCAGTATTTGAAAAGGGAGACAAAAAAGTATGAATGTGTTTTGTGAACTGGTGCATTCAATTTATGATTGTAAGAGCTACGAGACTTTTTTTAAGGATAGAAAGCGCAAGACATTTCTGTTTGGTTTTTTGCTGGTAGTAATTTATTTTTTACTTACTATGATTGTACCGTTTGTCCGTTTTCAGATGTCTACCGGCGGGATTGTGAAAATTGTTGATGAAGTGGTGCCGGATTTTGCGATTGCAGACGGACGTCTGGATGTGGAAGAACAGTTCGAATTCGCGGAAGGAGATACTTATTTTTTTGTAGATACAAAAGATGAAGCGATGACCGAGGAGATGATTCTGGAGAATCTGCGCAGATATGGCACCGTCTTGATTGCTGATTCTGAAAATTTGATTGTCAAGAGTAACGGACAGGTACAGACTTTGCAGATAGCGGATCTGGACATTGAGATCACAAAATCAGAGATTATCACGATGTTTCGACCTTTTGTAAACCTTGCTATTGGGATAATATTGGTGATCGTGTTTCTCTTTATGCAGGCGACTTTCTTTTTTGGGGTAATTTTTGTAGCTTTATTTGGAATGATAGTGGCTTCTTGTATGCAGACGAAGCTGACATTCGGTGAGCTTTATAAGTTGGGTATTTATACTAGGACTACGCCGCTGTTAATCAAGGCGCTCCTTTCATTTTTACCATTTGGACTTCCGTTTTTCTGGATTATCAGTTTGGGAATTTCTCTGGGATACTTAGCTGGCGCCATGCGGAGCATGAATACTCAGGATTTAGGAGGTCAGCCCGTAGTGTTTCATTCCGAAGAATCTGCTTTGGAGGATCGCTGGAAGAGGCCAGAGGAGGATTATAATCACTGGAATGATACAGGAGATAAACAAAATTAAAAAAGAAGAGAGTGGTGCAAAATAAGTTCTCCGCCATTTCCCTATCTTGTGTTCGTGAACAGTCGGACACGGGAGATGAGAAATAGCGGAGAACTTATTTTGCACCACTCTCTTCTTTTAAGCACAAGACAGGAGTAGCCATCATAGAATAATTGGTATGATAAATGACAAAGCCGGGAGCGCCGCCAGCGGCCTTTTTCACATGTTTGCGTTGGATATAGTCGATTTCTACTTTTTCATTATTTCGTCCTTTGGAGAACCAGGCGGCTAGAGAACCCGCTTCTTCAAAGACCCGATCCGGAAGTTCCCGGCCTTCGGATTTGACTACAACATGGGACCCGGGAATACCCTTGGCATGAAACCACCAGTCGCCTCCCCCGGCAATTTTAAAAGTAACTTCTTCATTTTGATAATTATTTTTACCTACATAGATATGGAAGCCGTCAGAGGAGAGATAATGATAGGGCCGGCTGGTAATGCGGGGCTTTTTATTGGCAGGGCCATGTTTTTTGATAAAACCAAATTCCATCAGTTCTTCTTTGATTGGCACCAAATCTTCTTCTCGCACTGCGATATCCAATGCAGCGCTGATGGATTCCAGATGATTGATTTCTTGGTGTGTCTCTGTGAGCATTTCGATCATGGCTTCATGCGTACGTTTTAGCTTGTTGTATTTGGCAAAATATTTTTGTGAATTCTCCTGGGCAGTAAGCTGCGGATCCAGTGGAATGCGAATCTCCTCATTGGTGTAGTAGTTGAGACATTTCAGCTCCTTTTCTCCGCCAGAAAGTTCATAGCCGTATGTGGTCAAAAGTTCCCCATAAACTTTATACTTTTCTCGTTTTTCGGTATCTTTGAGTTGTTTTTGTTGTAGATCATATTTTTTGTAATTTCGCTCCAGGGCAGTCTGAACGATTCGGCGCAAGTCAGAAGATTTCTGACGGATGCGGGTTAACACGCTTTTTTGTGCATAGTAGACGTCTAAAAGAGTACTGATTGAAGAAAATTCTTTGGACTCATAGAGGCGACTTTCATAACAAGTTAGTGGTACAGAAGCAAATTCTATCGGATTGTTGTTTTGGTAAATAATATGGGGATGGAAATTTCCATTCCGTACATCTTCCATCATCAGGGATAACCTATGATAGAGATGACAGGATTCAACATCACTCAGTTCATTGGCAGAATGATCGCCATCAAGTGAGGAAAGATGGCAGAGCTCTGCGGCAATGACAGGGCTGATTCCCGTCAGATTTTGATAGAGTGTTTTTTGTACTGGCGCCGGAGTATTGCGGATAAGAGCAGTGAATGCTTCTTCCGTGATGGACAGAGGATCCGATTTTTCTACTGTCTGCGGAATGAAATACGGACGCCCTGGCAAGACTTCTCGGACCGAACTAATCTGAGAGGAAATATGCTTGATGCTGTCGAGAATGATTCCGTCCTCCCGACAGAAAATGATGTTACTGTGTTTGCCCATCAACTCAACAATCAGTCGTTTTCGACGCAGATCCCCAAGCTCATCTAAATGTTCAATAGTAAATTCAATGATGCGTTCCAAACCTGGCTGGCTGACCGTTACTATCTTTCCTGAACCAATATGTTTGCGCAACAGCATACAGAAATTAGGTGCAGTTAAAGGACTGGGTTTGTTGGTTTCTGTGAAATATATCAGCGGGAGACTGGCGCTGGCAGAAATAGAGAGACGTAATGTCTCTCGATTATTTTTGACAGTGAAAAGGAGTTCATCCTTTTCTGGTTGAGCAATTTTGTTGATTTTACCGCCTTCTAGTTTATTTTGAATATCCCGAGTCAGATTAGCGATTACAATGCCATCAAATGCCATGATTAGTACTCCTTTTATGATTCAAACATCAGAAAAATCCGTCGGTACTTATGTAGGATTTTTCAGTCGGTTTGATTTTACCTGTTTGTAATATATATGAAAAGTATGAGAAGAACTATCATGATTATACAGGAATTCATGAGGATTGACAAGCTTTTGAAATCATTGATTATGTGTCGTCTTGAGAGGGAAGAATCCCCAGCTGGCTGAAAATTGCAAAAATATAAGGAGCGCCAAATACATTCAAAGCCTTGGGACCGGTGATTCGGTGTTCGGTATCTTCCTGCAACTTAAGAAAGGCCTTTTCAAAAGTGGCTCTGGTAATTGATTTTTTTTTGCGATCGGAGAAAAATTCTCCGCCTTTTATGGTATAAGTGAAGGGGAGACCTTTTGCTGTATAGAAGGTCTCTCCTTGATGAGAAGTGATGACATCCCATAAGTTATCTTTTGTAATCATGGTCAGTTACCTTTCTAAAATGGTTATTGATCTAGGATTCCTTGTTGATTATAACGGACATCGCAAAGTTTTACAAGAGAATGTAGTAAAAAATGAAAAGGTACAAATAACAGAAGTAGTAATATATTACAAAAAATTAAAAAGTATTGCAATTTTATCTAAAAAGCATTAATATGAAATGAATAAATGTGATAAGGACGGGGAGGAATTATGTTTAGTTCAAAGAAAAAAATGGAAACAGGAAACACAGGTATGATCAATACGATTGTTGGAGAAAAATCAAAGATTGAGGGGGTATTGGCAGCTTCCGATCCGGCAAGAATAGATGGATTGCTACAAGGAAAGATTTTATCGGAAAGTTCCGTGATTGTGGGAGAACATGGGGTTGTAAAGGGAGATATCAAGGCGGTAGAGATTCTGGTGGCAGGTACGGTGTATGGTAATTTAACAGCAGAACAAAGGATTGAACTTACAGAGACAGGACGTGTGTTGGGTGATATGATTACCAAGACGCTGGTGATTGATGAGGGCGCTTCCTTTAAAGGGAGTTGTACCATGGAGGTTGTAGAAGAAAAGAAAGCATTAGAAAGAGTGGAGATTCCCAAAGAGGCAACGGAGGATTCCAAGACAAGTCCAAAAAAGGAAAATAAAGAGAAATAAGTGCAGATGGAATGGAAAAAGTTTAAAAAAGAGCGGATTTCTTTGAATTATACGGTTATGTTAGTGCCACATTCTCAGAAGAAGATGATTCATTTTAAGACACCTGTCTGGATCTTTGGCGTTTTTTTTCTGGGGCTATTGGTACTGACCGGGGCCTGTCTGTTTTTTGCTGGTTCCCGGCATCAGCTGAAGCAGGTGCGTAAGGAAAAGGCGCAGTTGGAGCAAGCGTGGGAGCAATTGGCCCAGCAAAAAGAGTTGGCAGATCAAGAGAATGAGGCACTTTTAAAGGAGCAAAAACTTCAGGAGCAGGAGTTGTCAGAACTAGAACAGCGGGCGAGAAATACGCTTGAGGAGTTGGAAGCTTTGGTGGAACGGGAAAGTCAGATCCGGCAAGAGCTGGGTCTTGGCCAGCTGCAAGAGGATGGAAATGGGGCTGTGACGGATACCACAGAGGAAGAAGCTTTGGATTCGGAGACAACACAGAATGAGCCAGAAGGTGTCATGCAGGACGGGGAAGAATCTTTACAGTCAGAAGGGCAGAGCCAGACGTTTCGGATTGCATCTTCTGGGATGCCAATGTTTCTGGAAGAGAATACTGCGGATTTTGAGGCAATTCGGTTAGAGCTTTTGTATATGCAGAATCGTTTGGCAGAGAAGAATGGACAATATGATTCTTATATGAATACCATTACAGAAAGAAAGGAAGCTGAGGCGGCAGAAAAACTCCGGAAGGAAGCTTTGAGAGCTTCGATTGTGACAAGTGCGCTCCAGTATGTAGGGAATCCCTATGTTTATGGCGGGAATAATCCCAATACGGGTGTGGATTGTTCTGGATTTACTAGATATGTTTTGGGAAATATAGCTGGTGTCTATTTGAATCGAACAGCAGCAGAGCAATCTTCTCAGGGGAGATCCGTTTCTGCACAGGAAGCAAGGCCAGGAGATTTAGTCTTTTACAGTAACGGGAGTTCGGTCAATCATGTGGCGATCTACATCGGAGACGGACGAGTAGTACACGCTTCGAATGAGCGAGTGGGAATTATAACATCTGACATGTATTATCGGACTCCAGTGAAAATTAAGAATGTGTTGGGAGATTGAGATTGGAAGTTTTTGGGCGAAAGCGCCGGAAGAATTTTGTTCCGCGCTTTTGCTTTTTTTGTGGAAAAAGATTTACATTAGATTATGATTTGTCTATAATAGTGATAATGAAAAAGGTTGTGCAGGAGGACGGTATGGCCAGAGGGCAGATTAAAAAAGTACCAGTACAGGCAAATGAGACAGTATTTGCACTGGATATCGGGACTAGAAGCATCATCGGAATGGTGGGTGTGGTGGAAGAGGGAAAAGTAAGAATCCTCGCCATTGAGAAGGTAGAGCACACAGAAAGAGCGATGATTGACGGGCAGATTGAGAATATAGAGAAAGTATCACGGCTGGCAGAAAAGGTAAAGAAACGTCTGGAGGAGCAGTTGGATATCCAACTGACCCGCGTTTGCGTGGCAGCGGCTGGTCGGGCATTGAGAACCCGGCGTGCAGATTTTGAAATGAAGCTGTCAGGAGCACAGATTATTGATGATGAAGTGATCAGTCGTCTGGAGGCGGGGGCGATCAGCAGGGCGGAAGAAGCTTTTGATGCAGAAAATGAAGCAGCCGGAGATTCTCGGCGGTTTTATCTGGTGGGATATACGGTATGTCAGTATTATTTGGATCAGTATACCATGTCCAGTCTAAAAGATCATCGGGGACGTGAGATTAAAGTGGATTTGATTGCTACTTTTTTGCCAAGTGAGGTAGTAGAAAGTCTCTATACAACAATGAATAAAATCGGATTGGAAGTCGCTAGCATCACGTTGGAGCCAATTGCGGCTATCAACGCTGCCATTCCAGAGAATTTGCGGCTTTTGAATTTGGTTATGGTGGATATCGGTGCGGGAACCTCCGATATCGCTGCTTGTACCGGAGGAAGTGTTACCGGTTATACAATGGCAACTGTGGCTGGGGATGAGATCACAGAGGCAATTATGAAGGCATATTTGGTGGATTTTGAGACTGCGGAAAAGATTAAGGTGCAGATGGATCAAGGCGGGGAGATTACTTTCGCGGATATTCTGGGATTTGAACAGAAGCTTTCTCAGGAAGAGGTGTTTCAGTGTATTCAGGGAACTTCAGAGGTTCTCTGCCGGGAGATTGCGGAGAAGATTGTAGAAGTGAATGGCAGTGCTCCGTCTGCGCTTTTTCTGGCAGGTGGCGGTAGCAAACTGGTTCGTCTACAAGAAGGATTGGCAAAAGCGTTGGGAATGGATGAGAAACGGGTGGCGATTGCGGGAAATTATTTCCAGGCGAGCGCATTTTCCGAGGATTACGATTTAAACAATCCAGAATATGCCACACCATTGGGAATTGTGGTATCTTCCGGGTTGAATATGATCAATGACAGTTTCCGGGTTATTTTAAATGACCGGCCAGCAAAGCTGTTTCGCAGTGGTAGTTTTACGGCTTTGAACTTGCTGATGATGAATGGATATGGGTTTCGAGATATTATGGGACATCCGGGAGTGAATCTCACAGTAACGGTCAATGGAAACAGAAAAGTGTTTTATGGCATGGCGTCACAGCCAGCCTCTTTACAGATTAATGGCAGAGAAGGAAAGCTTTCAGAATTGATTCATGCGGGGGATATTATTCATTTCCAGCCAGCGATTGCAGGTGCTCCGGCAGAGGCTTGTTTAGGGGATATCGAGGGTGCCGCCGCCTGTCGTGAGATTCGGCTGAATGGCACGTATGCCTTTTTGGAAACACCATTAAAGAATGGCGATGTGATAGAGATGCTGTTACCCGGAGAGGAAGTGGAAAAGGATAAAGAGGCAGAGAAGAATTCAGGAATGAAAGAACTAGCAAAGGTAGCATCAGAAGAAGGAGACCAGTCACGATCTAAGAGGGAAACAAGACAAGAGGGGATTCAAAGAGAGACACCCTTGTTAGAGACGCCAGGAGCTGGGAAGGAGCGAAACAAGATGGTAAAGACGGAACCGGAGAGATCGGGAAAGTCAGGAGAAACGACGGCGGCGAAGGAAGTTGTTTCTTTCGTGGAGTTTCAAGCAGGAGCGATTGAGACAGAAGCAGTAAGAATTGCGGAAGAAAAATCGACAAGAGAGACGAATGTGGAAGAAATTGCGGAAGCAGAAAATATGAATGCAATGACAGAGAGCAGGAAACCGGAAAGGATGGAAATCAGAGAGTCTGGGGAATCCATAATAACAGCAAAGCCGAAGCCAAAAAGAGAAATTGTTTTTCGGTTGAATGGAGAATCGTTGCGTCTTCCCATCAAGGAAGATGGACAACCATATTATCTGATGGATCTGTTGGAATATTCCGGGATTGATCTCAAAAACCCCAAAGGGACGGTAAAGCTGAGAGTAAATGGAATGTCAGGGATGTTTCAGCAGGCGCTGAAGGCTGGAGATGTCATTGACATTCAGGAAGAGTAATTTTGAATAGAATGGTATTCTTAAGGATAAGACATTGACATTTTGTTTTTGAATGATTACAATAAGACAGAAAACATGCCCTTGTCCATTAAGGGTAACTTCATAGAAGATCAAGTGCCGGCTTTACGAAGCCGGGTAAAAGAGAACCGGGTGAAAATCCCGGGCGATCCGGTCACTGTGAGCGGGGAGTGATTCTGCAAGTGCCATTGTGCAGTCGCATGAGAAGGCGCAGAAGAGCAGCGATCCGTAAGCCAGGAAACCTGCTTGATCGGTATATGTTGGCGCTTCCTGTGAAAGTCTGTTCAACAAAGAAATGCAGGAAGGTTCCTTGGGAGCCTTCTTTTTGTGTTTGCTTCTTTTTGCGACGCAGAGTTTTCCAGAATGCGTATGGCAAGGGCCGGGGCCGGAGACTCCGGCGAATTCATCGAAATCATAAGGAGGAAGCAACATGAAGAAAACAGGAATGGTATTATGGGCGGCGGTTATGACGGCAGTTTGGGGTCTGTCTGGTTGTGGAGGGAGTGTAGGAACAGGAAATCTGGAGAAAGAGACAGTGGTATTGTCAAAGGCGGTGGTTAACGAGGTGACAGAAAAGGAAAAGCCAGAAACCGACGATGAGAAAAGAAAGGCAGAACAGGGAAGCGAATCGGATATGGTGATTTTAGCGGTAAGTTTTGGAACCAGTTTTAATGACAATCGGGAGAACACCATTGGAGCAGTTGAAAAGGCAATAGCCAAGGAGTATCCGGAATATGAGGTGAGAAGGGCCTTTACCTCTCAGATGATTATTGATATCTTAAAGAAACGGGATGGATTAGCGATTGATAATGTAACAGAGGCGCTAGATCGCGCTGTGGCAGATGGTTTTCGCAGGTTGGTGGTACAGCCGACTCATCTGATGAATGGATTGGAATATGAGGATATGGTGGCGACACTGGAAGAATATGACGAATATTTTGATACGATTGTAGTAGGAGAACCGTTACTTACCAGTGATGAAGATTTTAAAGCGGTGGTCAAAGCAATCACAATGGATACAAAAGATTACGATAATGGAGAAACTGCCATAGTTTACATGGGGCATGGGACAGAGGCAGAATCTAACCAGATCTATGGAAAAATGCAGGAGACACTGAGGCAAGCCGGTTTTGAAAATTATTATATAGGTACAGTAGAAGCAGAGCCGACGCTGGAAGATGTGAGGAAAGCATTGAAAGAAAAAGGAGGGTATAAAAAAGTAGTGTTGGTACCATTGATGGTGGTGGCTGGAGATCATGCCAACAATGATATGGCTGGAGATGAGGAGGATTCCTGGAAAACGATTTTTGCTGCTGACGGCTATGAAGTGGAGTGTTTGTTGCAAGGATTGGGAGAGCTGGAAGCGATTCAGCAGATTTATGTCGATCATGTTAGAATTGCTGTCAATAAACAGAAATGAACAAGAGAATAACGCCAATTTCCAGACAGGATGTGGCAAATAACATTTTTGAGGAGAAAATAGGGAACCGTTCGGGTAGCTCGAATGGTTTGGAATCCAAAAAAGGAGCCGGAAAAATGAAAAATTGGATGATTTCCATTTTGTGTGGTATGGTTTTGGTATGGAATCTGATGGCTTGTGGCAGACAACAGCCACAAACGCCGGTTGTCAGTAGTTTCCTTACCTATTCTCACAGTATGGAATTGCATTATGCTAGGGAATTTTCCGTTGATTATTATGAAGGCGGTTACGCTTTGATTACCCTTGCCGATTCAGAACGTTATTTACTAGTTCCGGAAGATAAGGCGGTTCCTGAGGATTTGGAAACGGATATCACAGTGTTACAGCAGCCATTAAAAAATCTATATCTGGCGGCTTCAGCGGCCATGGATATGTTTGTGGCTTTAGATGCACTGCCACGGATTCGGTTCAGCTCCTTAAAGGCGGAGGGATGGTATATTCGGGAAGCCAGAGAAGCTATGGAAGCGGGAACTATCCTTTATGCCGGAAAATATGCAGCTCCGGACTATGAAAAGATTTTAGAGGAGAACTGTGGGCTGGCAGTGGAGAATACAATGATTTATCATACTCCCCAAGTGAAGGAGCAATTGGAACGTTTTGGTATTCCGGTACTAGTGGATTATTCTAGTTATGAGAAAGAGCCGCTTGGCAGAACGGAGTGGGTACGGTTGTATGGCCTGCTGACAGGCAGAGAAGCACAGGCGGAAATGTTATTTGCTGCTGAGCAGGCAGTCTTTGAGTTAGTGAAAGGGGACGATTCCACTGGAAAAAAAGTAGCATTTTTTTATATTACCAACAATGGTGAGATCCATGTGCGAACTCCTTCGGATTATCTGCCAAAAATGATTGAATTGGCGGGTGGATGTTATGTTTTTCAGAATTCAGAGGAAGAGAGCAGTTCCTCTACCATGATGCTGCAGTGGGAGGAGTTCTATGCAGCCGCTAAGGACGCTGATTGTCTGATATACAACAGTACTGTGGATGGGGAACTGAATTCCGTGGATGAGCTTCTGGCAAAAAGTGGATTGCTGAAGAATTTTAAGGCTGTGCAGGAGGGAAATGTATTCTGTACCTCCAGAAAATTGTACCAATCTACGATGTCTTTGGGGACTATCACTCATGATCTTCATGAGATACTGGCAGGGCGGGAAGGGAATTTGACATATTTTTATAAATTGGAGTGATAGATAATTATGAAGAGGACCAGTTATGAAGCGGTGTTTTTGCTGTTGATTTTCTTGTTGGCAGGATTGTTGACAGCAAATCTTTGCGTGGGAAGTGTGAATATTCCTCTGAGAGAGGTACTATCTCTTCTGAAGGAAAAAGGAGAAAATACTGTGCATAGAGATATTTTATTCGTTATCCGTTTTCCACGGGCACTAGCTGCTGCTATTCTGGGTGGGGCACTGGCATTATCCGGCTATCTAATGCAGACCTTTTTTCATAATCCGATTGCAGGTCCGTTTATTTTGGGTATTTCTTCCGGAGCTAAACTTTTCGTGGCATTGACGATGGTGGTATCGTTGGAAATGTTGAGACAGCCAGGGGCTGGTCTGCTGATTGGAGCGGCATTTGTGGGAGCGATGCTTTCCATGGTTTTTATTATCTTGATGTCTGGTATCTTGGATCGAATGTCGATGTTGATTGTCAGTGGGGTGATGATAGGATATATTTGTTCGGCAGTGACGGATTTTGTGGTGGCATTTGCAGATGACGCAGATATTGTGAATCTGCATAATTGGTCGAAGGGAAGTTTTTCAGGGACTGACTGGGAGCAGGTGGCAGTGATAGCGATTGTGGTGTTGACGGTTTCTGCGGGTGTGTTTTTGTTGTCGAAACCGATTCAGGCATATCAGCTGGGTGAAAATTATGCACGGAACCTTGGGGTAAACATCCGCTGGCTTCGAGTGGCTTTGGTAGTATTTTCAAGTTTACTTTCTGCCTGTGTGACAGCATTTGCAGGTCCGGTTTCTTTCGTGGGTATAGCTGTGCCACAACTTGTAAAATATTTGTTGGGGACCACACGATCGATGGTAATGATTCCGGCTTGCTTTCTGGGAGGCGCTGTTTTTTGCCTTTTTTGTGACTTGTTGGCCAGAATGTTGTTAGCGCCCACAGAATTGAGCATCAGTACTGTGACAGCAGTGTTCGGCGCGCCAGTGGTTCTTGTGATGATGGTGCAGCGACGTAGAGATGTTTGAACTGTTTTTGCAGGAAACAATGGTGGACAGGAGGAAGGATGTCAGAAGAGTTTTTCTTTTATACGAAGGGCCTGACAGTGGGATATGGGGGCGTTCCTCTGATTAAAGATATCGAGATTCGGATAAGACGGGGAGAAATTTTGACGTTGATCGGGCCGAATGGCTCTGGGAAGACGACGATTTTGCGCAGTTTGATTCGACAGCTAAAGCCCTTAACAGGAATGGTATATCTGGATGGAAAAAACATAGCGATACAGAGCGGCAGGGAGCTAGCCCGCAATCTATCCATTGTCTTGACGGATCGTGTTCGACCAGAGCGGATGACCTGTTGTGAAGTGGTGGAGACTGGGAGATATCCCTATACAGGAAGATTGGGGAGACTTTCAGCAGAGGATCGGCGGATTGTGCAGGAGGCGATGGAATTGGTTCATGTAACGGAATTAGCCGGGAAAGATTTTACCCGAATCAGTGACGGACAACGGCAGCGAGTGATGCTGGCACGTGCGCTCAGTCAGGAACCGGAATTGATTGTGCTGGATGAGCCGACGTCTTTTCTAGATATTCGTCATAAGCTGGAATTTTTGTCCTTACTTCAGGAATTGTCGCGAAAACGCAATTTGTCGGTGATTTTATCTTTGCATGAGTTGGAACTAGCGGAGCGGGTTTCTGATAAGCTGGTTTGTATTCAAAAAGATCGAATAGACCGTTTGGGAACGCCGGAGGAAATTTTTGTATCAGGATATATCCAACAGCTTTACCAAATTCATACTGGTGTCGAGAAAACATGTGGTGGAACACCAGAATTGCCGTCGGTGAAGGGAATTCCAGAGGTATTTGTACTTGCAGGAAATGGCCGGGGAACACCGGTATATCGAAGGCTACAGCGGCAAGGAATCCCTTTTGTTACTGGAATTTTATGGGAAAATGATCAGGATTATCCTGTAGCAAGACAGCTGGCAGTTGAGGTGGTGGCAGAACCGGCTTTTTACCGGATTCGGGAATCATCAGTGGCTCGGGCGAAGGAACTGATGACAGGATGTCGGGAGATTATTTGTGCTTTGAAACCAGAGCTAGGCGGAGAGCTTTATCCGGAGCTTAAAGAACTTTGGGAGTATGGAAGACAGCTAGGGAAAACCTAATCTCGTTTTTCATAAAGGCGTTTTTTCAAACAGATGACGACCGCATTGTGACTAGGCTGAACAGTAAGGTTAATTACGTGAGTTTCATTGTAATAACCAATCAATTCTTCTGTAAGATGAATGCCCCCGATCTCCTTTTGCACCAATTTTCGATCTTGTGTGATGACAAGCGAGAGGATGGGCTGGTTGAGATCTAGCCGTTCTTCCAGTTTTTTCAGGCGGTTTTGAATCATGCTTAGACGTGTGATCTGACTTACACTGGGAGTTTTGCGGGTGTTGTTATCGGCAAACAGACTGGCAGTAATATCTTTCATAAGTGTGGCATCCTTTCTTTGTTCTAAGACTATTTTTTGTTTTTGCAGAAGTTTTATGCCTGTGAAAAGTGGAAAATAGCGGTACTATTTAGCTGTTGTGCAGAATAACGAAAAATACTTGGTAATATTATATAAAAAAATACTTGTAATTTTGTGAATTTTGTGAACACTTTTGGAATGTTCTATGTTATTATATTGAGCGTACCCCCAATACATTATATAGTTTTTGCTACATCCCATAAAAACGAAATACCTTCTCCTTAAAATGGCCGGTTCCCCAACCGGTCATTTTTTATTTGTTTTATTAGGAAAGTGCATCCTATGAAACAAAAACGCTCCGCGGGGATTACACGGCATTTCATTTTTTGTTCTGCTATAGAAAAAATGGTTGAAAAAACAGTATATTTATTATAGAATATAGAAGATTAAGCGTGAGTATGCGAATGCAAGGAGGAATATCACATGATTTCAGCAGGTGATTTTAGAAACGGTATTACTTTGGAGATTGACGGTTCCGTATATCAAATTGTTGAGTTTCAGCATGTAAAGCCAGGTAAGGGAGCCGCTTTTGTCCGGACAAAAATTAAGAATGTTATGACAGGTTCCGTTGTGGAACGGACTTTCCGTCCGACCGAGAAGTTTCCGGCAGCAAGGATTGATCGTGTGGACATGCAATATCTGTATGCGGACGGAGATTTGTTCAATTTCATGAATATGGATAACTATGAGCAGGTGGCACTGGCACAAGATGTGATCGGTGATGCGCTGAAGTTTGTAAAAGAAAATGAGACGGTGAAAGTTTGTTCTTATAATGGAAAGGTGTTTTCTGTAGAGCCGCCACTGTTTGTGGAACTGGAGATCACCAATACCGAGCCAGGATTTAAAGGTGATACGGCTCAAGGCGCAACGAAGCCGGCTACCGTGGAAACCGGGGCCACGGTATATGTTCCGCTGTTTGTAGATAATGGTGATAAAATTAAGATTGATACTCGTACGGGTGAGTATCTGTCCAGAGCATAAGAACACGACAAAGTCCAAAGAGCGGTGTGGTGGCAGAGCCAGGATAGCTGCAGAATGGCTTTGAAAAGGAATGAAGAAAGAGCGAGTAAAAGCCAGACCTTGTAGTGTCTGGTTTTTCTTTTAGAAGAGAGTAGAGGATCGCAGGGAATGGAGGAGAAATTATGAGAGCAATTACAGAGATTCGAGAGGATATCGCTTCTTGTGACAAAGAGTTGGCCAGACTTCTGGCCAGGCGCATGGATTGTATCGGAGAGATCATTGATTATAAAAAGTTAAACGGAATGCCGATTTTGCAGCCAGAACAAGAAGCCAGACAGAGAAAGTTGTGGGAAGGTATTTTGGATGGAAATCTTTATGAAGAGGAGCAATTGGAAGTATTTGAGTGTATTTTACAAATGAGTAAAAAAGTGCAGGCCAAGGCATTGTTTGCCCAGAATATTGCGTTAATTGGGTTCATGGGGGCGGGCAAGAGCACCGTATCGCATTGTCTGAAGGATATGCTGGCGATGGAAGAGGTAGAGACAGATACGATGATTGTTGAGGCAGAGGGAATGGCGATCACTGACATTTTTGCCAAATATGGAGAACCGTATTTTCGCAATTGTGAGAGCAAGGCTATTATTGGGCTGCAAGATCGCCGACAGGTGATTATCTCCTGTGGGGGAGGCGCCGTGATGCGGGATGAAAATGTAGAAAATTTAAAAAGGAGCAGCCGGATTGTGCTGCTGACGGCTACTCCAAAGACGATACTAGAGAGAGTAAAGGATTCAAATGAGCGACCGATTTTAAACGGCCATATGAATGTGGAATATATTGCGGAGTTAATGGAAAAGCGTAGAAAAAAATATGAGGAAGCGGCCGACATTGTGATTGCTACCGACGGCAAAACGGTAATCGAGATTTGTGAAGAATTAGTTCAGAAATGGAACGAGATGGAGGGCGGTCAGGAAGGAAACGGAGTGATAACAGAAGCGTCTATGGAGAAATGAAAAATCAGTAACAAACAGGATAGAAGGAGAAATGAACGTGAAGAAAATTCTTGATTTGATTTCGGCTCAAATGGAAGAAGCATTTTTGGCATGTGGTTATGAGACGCGTTATGCGAAGGTGGTGATTTCTAATCGGCCCGATCTGTGTGAGTACCAGTGTAATGGAGCGATGGCCGCCGCCAAGGTTTATCGAAAAAAACCGATCGATATTGCCAATGAGGTGGTGACAGCTTTAAACGAAATGGCTGAGACAAAACATATATTCTCAGAAATCCATGCGGTAATGCCAGGATTTATCAACTTGTGTCTGGCGGGCAGATTTTTGGCAGATTATCTGAACGGAATGCAGAAGGAGAATAAACTGGGGCTTGAGGAACCCGGGCAGGGGGAGACGGTGATCGTGGATTATGGTGGGGCTAATGTGGCCAAACCGTTACATGTCGGACATTTGCGATCGGCCGTAATTGGTGAAAGCATCCGACGGATGGGAGAATATTTGGGTTATCACATGATCGGAGATGTGCATCTGGGAGACTGGGGTTTGCAGATGGGGTTGATCATCGAAGAACTGCGGGAGAGGAAGCCGGAGTTGGGGTATTTTCAGGAAAATTATGAGGGAGAATATCCGGATAAGGCACCCTTTACGATCGGAGAGCTGGAAGATATTTATCCTAGCGCCAGTGCAAAATCAAAGAAAGAAGAAAGCTTCAAAGAGCGAGCACAACAGGCGACGCTTAAGCTGCAAGGCGGTTATGCGCCGTATGTCGCGATTTGGAAGCACATTATGGCGGTTTCTCTGGCGGATCTTAAGAAAAATTACGGGAACTTGGATGTGCATTTTGACTTGTGGAAAGGTGAGAGTGATGCGGGGCCTTACATTCCCTGGTTGATTCAGGATCTGCAAAAAAAGGGGTTGGCCCAGGAGAGTCAGGGAGCGTTAGTGGTAGATATCACAGAAGACAGCGATTCGAAAGAGCTGCCGCCTTGTATTGTGCAGAAATCAGACGGTGCGGCTTTGTATGCCACTACCGATTTGGGAACTATGCTGGAGCGGGAAAAACTGTATGCGCCAAAGCGCTATATTTACATTGCAGACAAACGGCAGGAGTTGCATTATACTCAAATTTTTCGGGTGGCAAAGAAAGCTGGTTATGTTTCGGAAAAGACTCCGATGGATTATATTGGTTTTGGAACAATGAACGGTAAGGATGGAAAGCCTTTTAAGACCCGGGATGGCGGAGTCATGCGTTTGGAGCAGCTGATTGCTGATATTGAGGCGGCAGTTTATGGCAGGATACGGGAGAATCGGGAAGTCTTAGAAATGTCAGAGAACGAGGCGGAAGAAGGGATAAAGGCAGAGCAAATGACGGAAGAGGAGGCCCGGGCAACAGCAAAAATGATAGCACTGGCAGCACTCAAATATGGAGATCTTTCGAATCAGGCGGCTAAAGATTATATATTTGATCTGGAGCGATTCACCTCTTTTACCGGGAATACGGGGCCGTATCTTCTCTACACCATTGTACGGATCCGATCAATCCTCAAGAACTATCAGGAGACTGGCGGCAGCGCTGGCAGAGCAAAGATTCTGCCGGCAACAGGGGCTGCCGAGCGATCGTTAATGCTTGTGTTGACGCGATATAATGAAGTGATGGAGATGGCATTTGCAGAGCTGGCACCTCATAAAATCTGTCAGTATGTCTATGAGTTGGCAAACGCTTTCAATGGTTTTTATCGGGATAATAAAATTCTTACACAAGAAGATAAGAGTAAGCAGGCGAGCTGGATTCAGTTGATTACGCTGGTTCGGGATGTGTTAGTGGCAGGAATTCATATTTTGGGATTTGATGCACCGGAGCGAATGTAAACAATAGCAGGTGAAAGGAGCATTTTGATGGCTTTATACGATTATAGCGGTGCTCTGCGGCAAGGGCGGAAGCGGTATCAGGAAGCAGTATCCAAGGGGCAGTATCCTTACTTGCCGGTGTTAGATGATATCCTGGCAAATACAGATATTGTGTCAGAGGTGAATCTAGGAGTGATCGATATTCCGCTAGAGCGGGTGGTGGGAACAAAAACGCAGGGGCGGACACAGGCATTTGCCAGCAATTTTATGCCTCTTTTGGGAGAACGGTCGGAGTTTGGGGCTAAGTGGGCATATCTTTATGACCATCAGATTGAAGAAGGGATTCACGATCCGATCCTCGCTTATGAGTTTATGAATCGTTTCTATGTTCAGGAAGGGAATAAGCGGGTTAGTGTATTGAAATATGTGCACGCTTACAGCATTGCAGCATCTGTGATACGATTGATTCCACGGCGCAGCGATGATCGGGATACCAAACTGTACTACGAATTTCTGGACTTTTATCAGGTTTCCTTTAATTGTGATGTCTGGTTCAGCAGAGAGGGGAGTTATAAACGGCTTTTAGAAGCTATGGGAAAGAGGACAGATGAAGTCTGGTCCGAGGATGAGAGGCAATATTTTAAGGCTGCTTATGACCGGTTTTCTAAAGTTTTTTATCATGAGCGTACCGAAGAAATGGAATTGACGGCATCGGATGCCTTTCTAAAATATGTGGAATTTTTTAGTTATGAGGTGGCGAAGGAACGGACTGCCGATCAGATGAAAAGGGATTTGCTCCGGATTTGGGATGAATTGCTTTTAATCTCCCGTGGTAGTGAGATTGCTTTGGTAGAAAAGCCAGAGGTGAAGGAAAGCTCGTCCCCGAAGCTTTTGAATTGGCTCATTCCAGGTACAATTGTGGAACCAGAGATGTTAAAGCCCGCTTTCATCTATCTGAAGCGTAAGGAGAGTTCTAGCTGGGTTTATGCTCATGAATTGGGACGGATGGATTTGGAGCAACGCTTTGGAGGGAGGATGGAGACTCGATCTTATGAGGATGTGGATACCGAAGAGATGCTTTTGCAGACTATCGATGCGGCGGTGGCTGAGGGATGCAATGTGATCTTTACCGTGGCTCCACAGATGGCGGCAGGCAGTGTCAAGGCGGCCATCAAGTATCCAAAGCTGAGAATTTTTAACTGCTCGGTTAATATGTCTTATTCTTCTATCCGTACTTATTATGCCCGCATGTATGAGCCGAAGTTTTTGATGGGTGCACTGGCAGCAGCGATGAGCGAACAAGAGAAATTGGGTTATCTGGCGGATTATCCGATCTATGGCATGGTATCCAACATCAATGCTTTTGCCATGGGAGCACGGATGATCAATCCACGGGCAAAGATCTATCTGAAATGGACAGGTCTCAGTGAACATCACTGCCGGAAGGAGTTAGAAGAGGAAGGAATTACTCATATTTCTGGTGAAGATCTGATCGCGCCGAGTAAAGCATCTCGAGAGTTTGGTCTATACTGTAAGGCGCCAGATGGGACGGTTGAGAACCTTGCCACCTCACTGGTAAACTGGGGGGGATTCTATGAACAGATTGTGAATCAGATTTGCCGGGGAGATCAGGAGGATAAAAACCTGAAGGGAAAGAAGGCAATCAATTACTGGTGGGGAATGTCTGCCGATGTGATCGATGTAATTTGCTCAAAGAACCTTCCTTCTAGTACTCAGCGCCTGATTGATTTTCTTCGGTGGTCGATTCGCTGTGGTTCTTTTCACCCGTTTGACGGAAAGATTTATGCCCAAAAGGGGCAGATTATCGGCGGGGAAGGACGTGGTTTGACACCAGAAGAGATCATTCGTATGGGCTGGTTGTGCGACAATGTGGTTGGCCAAATTCCGGCGATTGAGTTGTTTAAACCGGAAGCCCAGGCAATGATTCGTGCGAATGGCGTCAAGGCGGAGGAGACAGGTACGGAGGAGAAAAAAAGTGAAAATTCTGGTGCTGGCAGACTGTGAATCAAAATCATTATATGAATATTTTACACCGGAGAAAATTTCTGGGGTGGATTTGATCCTAGCTTGTGGAGATCTAAAACAGAATTATCTGGATTTCTTTGCCAGTATGTCCAGCGCGCCGGTATTGTTTGTTATGGGAAATCACGATGAGCCTTACAACAAGAACGCCTATGGTGGATGTGTTTGCATTGAGGATGATATTTTTGTGTTTCGAGGGATTCGGATCCTGGGATTGGGCGGTTCCATGCGCTATCTACCCCAGGCAGAGAATCAATATACGGAACGCGAAATGCGTCGGCGAATTCGCCGATTGTGGTGGAAGCTGAAATGGAATAAGGGGTTCGACATTTTAGTTGCTCACGCGCCGGCGGCGGGGATCAATGATTTAGAGGATTTGCCTCACCGGGGATTTGTCTGTTTTGGGGAACTGATTGAACGCTATCGACCAAAACTGTTTGTCCATGGACATGTGCATGCCAATTATGGAACAGGATTTAAGCGTGTAGATCAGATCGGTGAGACGATGGTAATTAATGCCTATGATTATTATATCCTTGAGCTGCCGGAAGAGGGAGAACAGGGTAAGAGGAAAGCAGCCGAATAAGAATGTAGTATACTTGCATGATGGTAGAGGAAGAGACGGGAAAGGAAATGGTCGAAGACCTTTCCACCCGTCTCTTTTTTTCAGGGATATCCAGAAAATGATTTCTATTTTTTGTTTTATACACATTCCAATATGTTTTTCTGTGCCGTTGCCAACATCAATTTAATTCGGTTTAGCTGATTTACTTCACTGGCGCCAGGATCATAATCCACAGCGATAATATTGGCGCCGGGATGTCTGCGTCGTAATTCTTTGATTACGCCTTTGCCAACGATATGGTTTGGCAGACAGCCGAACGGCTGGGTACATATAATATTTTTTACATTACTGTGAATGAGTTCCAGCATTTCTCCGGTTAAGAACCAACCTTCACCAGTTTGATTGCCAAGAGATACGAAATCTTTGGCCATATGAGCCAGGTCACGGATGTGGGATGGCGGGGTGAAATGTTTACTTTTTTCCAGTTCTCGACGGGCGGTTCTGCGAAGAAACTCCAGCAGAGAGATCCCCAGATTGCAAAGCCAGGCCGAGGACTGTTTTCCTCCTAAATGTTCTGCCTTAAAGTTGCTATTGTAGAAGCAGTAGAGCAGAAAATCCATTAAATCTGGCATGACAGCTTCCGCGCCTTCGGCTTCCAAAAGTTCTACGATATGATTGTTTGCCAAAGGCGAAAATTTCACCAGAATCTCTCCTACAATACCAACTTTTGGTTTTTCGACGTATAAGCGGGGAAGCGTGTCAAAATCCCGAATGATACCTCGAATATTCCGACCAAAGACCATCATGTTGGCAGCTTTGGTGGAAAGGCTGCGGATGCAGCGGGCTTTCCATTTCTCATGAAGAGCA
>JAAWNY010000068.1 GCA_022799175.1 Lachnospiraceae bacterium
AAATATAAGATTGTATTTAAGTTTTGTGGGAATCTGGTAATACCGTTGAGGCGGTTGCTTTGCCAAACTTGAGGCGGATAAATATATCAAGGTGGAAATTCAGATGGACGAGCTTGATTTGACGGATGTGGAGAGCAAAGTAACCAGGTAAAACAAGGATTATGTTTTGAAATAGAGTGGCTTGAAAGTCAGTAACTGGTATATTGCAAAGGTAAATTAGAAATGTGGTCTGGAGGTCGGACAGAATTATAATTTGTTGAAGAAGAATGTCAAAGTGCCGCAGAGTATACCAGAAAAGAAGGTGACAAATTACTGAGGTATTGAAATTCTTTGGGATGATTTGATGAGCAAGGTACAGCGGAGGTAAAGGATGAACGATATACAGCAAAAAGCGGCTGCAAAAGCTTTTGCAGAATATTGGAAAGGTAAAGGATACGAGAAAGGAGAAAGTCAGGCATTTTGGCTTTCTCTGCTTCGTGATGTATATGGGGTGGAACACCCTGAACAATTTATTACTTTTGAGGAACAGGTACATCTTGACCATACCAGTTTTATTGATGGTACAATTCCGTCTACCAAAGTTCTCATTGAGCAGAAAGGTCTAGGAAAAGACCTGAAAAAGCCGATTAAGCAATCGGATGGAACTTTGTTGACTCCATTCCAGCAGGCAAAACGATATATTACCGAATTACCGGTTTCCCAACACCCTCGCTGGGTTGTGACTTGTAATTTCAGTACGTTCTTTGTTTATGATATGGAGTGTCCAGGTGGAGATCCAGAGGAAATACTGCTTGAAAATCTGGGAAAAGAATATTATCGTTTGCAATTTTTGGTAGATAGTGGAAATGAACATTTAAAGCGTGAAATGGAAGTTTCCATTGCGGCGGGCGAGATTGTTGGCTTGCTGTATGATGCGTTAGTCAAGCAGTACGCCGATCCGACAACCGAACGGGCGATGAAAAGTCTGAATGTGCTTTGTGTTCGCCTTGTTTTTTGCCTGTATGCAGAAGATGCTGGGATTTTTGGACATCGTGGTATGTTTCATGACTACCTTGCAGATTTTGATGCAAGGAAAATGCGTCGTGCTGTGACAGACTTGTTCAAAATTCTTGATACTCCACCAGAAGATCGTGATCCGTATCTGAAAGAAGATTTTCCGGAACTGGCTGCCTTTCCGTATGTGAATGGTGGCTTATTTGCAAATGAAGATATTGAAATTCCTCCTTTTACAGATGAGATTCGAGAACTTCTTCTGAAAAACGCAAGTGATGATTTTGACTGGTCAGAAATCAGTCCGACAATTTTCGGTGCAGTATTTGAAAGCACTTTGAATCCGGAAACCAGACGCAGCGGAGGTATGCACTATACTTCTATTGAGAATATCCATAAAGTCATTGATCCGCTGTTTCTTGATGAACTGAAAGCAGAATTTAATGGTATTCGTGAAATTGCTATCGTAAAAACAAAAGAAAGGAAACTGAAAGAGTTCCAACAGAAATTAGCCTTACTCTCCTTTTTAGATCCTGCTTGTGGCTCGGGAAATTTTCTGACAGAAACTTACATCAGTTTACGCCGACTGGAAAATAATGTTTTAAAGGAATTACAGCAAGGACAGATTGTATTTGGAGATGCGGTGTGGAATCCGATACAAGTTTCCATTAACCAGTTTTATGGTATAGAAATCAATGACTTTGCTGTAACTGTTGCAAAAACAGCGTTATGGATCGCAGAAAGTCAGATGATGAAAGAGACAGAAAGTATTGTACTGATGCATCTTGACTTTCTACCGTTGAAAACTAATGCCAATATCATTGAGGGTAATGCGCTTTGCATGGATTGGGAGAGCGTTGTGTCGAAACACAAGCTGTCATATATTATGGGAAATCCACCGTTTGTTGGTTATTCTTTGCAAACAAAAGAGCAGAAAGAAAATATTCTTTCTGTTTATGTGGATGAAAAGGGTAAGCCATACAAGACAGCCGGAAAAATTGATTATGTGTCTGGTTGGTATTTCAAAGCAGCGCAGCTTATGCAAAATGTAGGAATCCGGGCAGCTTTTGTATCGACCAATTCTATTACACAAGGCGAACAGGTTGCCAGTGTTTGGAAACCGCTGTATGACCGTTTTGGCATTCATATTGACTTTGCACACAGAACTTTTATTTGGGATAGCGAAGCAAGTTTGAAAGCTCATGTTCATTGTGTAATTGTTGGATTTAGCACAGCTATGAATGCGAAAAAGCGGGTACTGTATTCATCTGATCGTTTTCAGATGGTAGATAATATCAATGCGTATCTTGTTGAAGCGTCGGATGTTTTCGTTGAGAACAACAAAAAGCCGATTTGTAATGTGCCGGAAATGATATATGGAAATAAACCAACAGATGGCGGATTTCTTTTTTTAACACAAGAAGAAAAAGAAGAAGTGATAAAGAATGAACCGGATATAGTAAAATATATTCGAAAAATGTATGGTGCGACAGAATATATAAACAACAAAGAGAGATATTGCTTGTGGCTTGTAGGTGCATCTCCGGCTGAAATAAGAAAATCGAGATTCATTACAGAAAGAGTCGAGGGTGTGAGAAAATTCCGATTAAGTAGCACTAAAGTTGCGACGCAAGAAAGTGCTAATATACCTACGCTTTTTCAGGAAATTCGCCATCCCGAATCAGAGTATATTATTATTCCAAGACACTCTTCTGAAAATAGGCGATATATTCCATTTGGGTTTGTTTCGCCAGAAATAATCGTAAATGATGCTGTTCAAATTATTCCTGGAGCGAGCTTGTATCATTTTGGCATACTGACTTCCAATGTACACATGGCATGGGTGCGTACTGTATGTGGAAGGATTAAGAGTGACTATCGCTATTCTAAGGATATTGTTTACAACAATTTTCCATGGCCTATACCGACAGATGCACAGAAAGTTAAGATTGAACAGACGGCGCAAGCTATTCTTGATGCTCGTGCGCTATATCCTGATAGTTCGCTTGCTGATATGTATGATGAAGTAGCTATGCCGCCAGAATTACGGAAAGCTCATCAGAATAACGACAAAGCAGTTATGCAGGCGTATGGTTTTTCTATCAAGGATATGACGGAAAGTATGTGTGTGGCAGAACTGATGAAGATGTATCAGCAATTGGTCAATCGTTAAGGACAACACTATGAAAATTTTATTTTTGAAATTAAATTCATATGTGCGTTTAAACTCTATTTCATATATGAGAGAAATTGAGCGCGGCTTCCAAAACAAAAGGGAAAATGTAAGTAATAATAGAAAATATGGACATGGAAGTACGGATTTGTACTTGTTTGTTGCATGATATCGGTCGGGGAGCACAATTTCGAAGAGGTATGTCATGCCCGTGCAGGGGCGGATATGGCATACCATTTTCTGATAGAAAATGGGTTTTCGGAAAACTATGCATTAATTGCAAAACAGCGGCAACAGGTAGCAGTGAACTTTTACAATAGTATATTACAAGAAGTAGAGGAGCCTTATAGGGAAAGGGGAATTGCAGTTAAAGAAGTATATTGAGAAAAAATGAGTGAAAGATATTTTCCATTTATCGTAATCATTAAAAAATTTCATTGGGGATAGTTTGGTGTAAAAGCTTATTATTTCGCTCTATTTTTGTCGGTTTATGTTGTTTGGGCTTCGATTTTACGATATAATTTTATTTATTAGGGAACGGTCAAAAATACTCGTTTCCTATGTGTGAGAACAGATAACAGGAGCAAAGAGGTATGGTAACTGGGGATCTTAAAAATAAGGTAGATAAACTGTGGGAAATGTTCTGGACTGGAGGTTTGACCAATCCACTAGATGTCATTGAACAGATTACCTATTTGATGTTTATCCGGGATTTAGATGAGGCAGACAACACAAGGCAAAAAGAAAGCGGAATGTTGGGGCTACTGTATAACAGTATATTTGTAGGAAAAGAGCATTTGAAATGGTCGATTTTGCGGGATAAACCTGCTGAAATTATGTACCAGATAATGCAAAATGAAGTGTTTCCTTTTATTAAAGAATTAAATGGCGCCAACGGTACTTATGCCAAGTATATGGCGGATGCCATATTCAAAGTGCCTACTCCTCAGCTATTGGAGAAAATTGTCACATCGTTGGATGATATATATGTTTTTGTTAATCGGATGCCGGACAAAAGGGATGTCAGAGGAGATCTATATGAATATATGTTGTCAAAGCTGTCCACAGCTGGAACGAATGGACAGTTTCGTACACCCCGACATATCATCCGTATGATGGTGGAGCTTTTGGATCTCCGACCTGAAGATTATATTTGTGATCCAGCTTGCGGCACCAGTGGGTTTTTAGTTTCAGCAGGAGAATATTTAAAAGAAACTTATTTTCAGGAAATTTTTTATAATCAGGAGGCAAAGAAACACTATAATAATACGATGTTCACCGGGTATGACATGGATCGCACGATGCTTCGTATTGGCGCAATGAACTTGATGACTCATGGGGTTCAGAACCCTAATATTTTGTATCGGGATAGTCTCAGCGATCAGAACATGGATGAGGAACAGTATACGAAAATATTAGCAAATCCGCCTTTCAAGGGAAGTCTGGATTATGATATTGTTGCGACCGATTTGCTGAGAGTGGCAAAGACAAAAAAGACGGAACTTTTGTTTTTAGTTTTGTTTTTGCGGATGTTGAAAAATGGCGGTCGCTGTGCATCTATTGTGCCGGATGGAGTGCTGTTTGGTTCATCCAAAGCTCATAAAGATATCCGTAGGGAGATCGTGGAAAATCATCGATTGGAGGCTGTTATTTCCATGCCTTCCGGAGTATTCAAACCTTATGCTGGGGTGAGTACGGCTGTGCTGGTATTTACCAAAACCGGAGCAGGTGGCACAGATAAAATCTGGTTTTATGATATGAAAAATGATGGTTATAGTCTGGATGATAAGAGAAATCCGCTGGATAGCAGTGATATTCCGGATATTGTAACCCGGTTTCACGCGTTAGATAAAGAAGTGGAACGAAAACGCACGGAACAGAGCTTTTTGGTGCCGAAGGATGAGATAGTGGCGAATGATTATGATTTGTCTATTAACAAATATAAGGAAAGTGAGTATGTGGAGGAGGAATATCCACATCCGATAGAGATTATAAAGGAAATTCGCGAGCTGGAGAGCGAAATTATGACGGGATTGGCAGAGCTGGAGGCGGTGTTGCGTGGATAAGTTCATAACAGTATCTATGGGAAAATATACAAATATAAAAACAGGGAAACTGGATGCAAATGCCTGCTCTGATGATGGCCAATACCCTTTTTTTACATGTGCGAAAGAACCATTAAAAATAAGTAGCTATTCTTATGACTGCGAGTGTGTACTAGTGGCAGGTAATGGCGATTTGAATGTAAAATACTATCAAGGAAAATTTGATGCCTATCAGAGAACGTACATTATTGAAAGCTGTGATAAAGAAAAATTAAATACCCGATATATGTTTTATTTTCTTGAGAATTATATAGAAAAATTAAGAGAACAATCTATTGGTGGAGTGATAAAGTACATAAAATTAAATAATCTTACAGAGGTTTTGATTCCATTACCACCACTGAAAACACAGTGTGAAATCGTTGATATTTTGGATCGTGCAAATATTCTCATTGAAAAACGAAAAGTACAGATAGATAAGCTGGATTTGCTGATGAAATCTCAGTTTACACAGATGTTTGGCGATCCGGTGACGAATCCGATGGAGTGGGAAGTTGATAAACTTTTCAAATTAGGGGACGTGAATCGGGGAGTTTCCAAACACAGACCACGTAATGATCCGAAACTTTTAGGGGGAAAATACCCTCTTATTCAAACTGGAGATGTTGCAAATTCCGGGCTTTATATTACAAAATTTACAAATACTTATTCTGAATTGGGATTGGCTCAAAGTAAAATATGGGAAAAGGGTACGTTGTGCATCACAATAGCTGCGAATATAGCAAAAACCAGTATTCTTGATTTTGATGCTTGTTTTCCAGATAGTGTTGTTGGATTCCTTCCATATAAAAATACAAATACAATTTTTATGTATTTTTGGTTTCTTTTTTTTCAAAAGATTCTTGAATTACAGGCTCCTGAATCAGCACAAAAAAATATAAACTTAAAAATTCTTTATGAGTTAGAGGTTATTTGTCCGCCGATAATATTACAAAACAAATTCGCCAACTTTGTCCACCAAGTCGAGCGTCAAAAGCAGATTTTACAAGATTCTCTTGAAAAATTAGAACGAAATTACCAATCTCTGATACAAAAATGTTTCCGGGGAGAAATTTTTTAAAGGAGTGTACTCAGAAAAAAGAGAGGGGATTGCCATGTCCACAAATTTTGATTTTCTGCAAAAAGAAAAGCAATTTGAGACTTTCGCTGATGCTGCTATATCGGCAGAGCTTGTCTTGCCTATTAATCCGGCGCTGTGCGCCACAGCCTGTCGTACGGCGTTGGAGTTTGCCGTGAAATGGATGTACAGTGTGGACGGATCTCTCACAAAACCCTATGATGATAAGCTGGTTACTCTTCTTGGCACTGAAGAATTCAAGGATTTGATGCCTTCTGGTATGGAGCCAAAACTTACTTATCTGCGCAAAATAGGAAATAATGCGACGCACAATGCCAGAGGCGTCAGCCGGGATCAGGCTATTTTGGCTTTACAGAACCTCCATAGTTTTCTTGATTTTGTAGCTTATTGTTATGGGACAGAGTATACGGAAGTTTCTTTTAACCAGTCTCTGTTAGAGAAAAAAGCGGCTTCAGAACCGATTCCAGCGGTACCCGTTGTACAGCCGCAACCAGAGGAGTTGGATTTCCAAACTCTGTTGGATGAAAATTTTCCAAAGCGGGAGAGCCTTACTGCCAAGCGAGTGGAGCAGCTTAAGCGAGGCTACCAGGTACATCCTATGGATATGACCGAAGCCCAGACGCGCAAAGCATATATTGATGTAATGTTGCAAGATGCGGGGTGGCAGCGGGGGCCTGATTGGGTGGAGGAATATCCTATCGATGGAATGCCCACTAGATCTGGCAAGGGCAGGGCTGATTATGTATTGTTGGGAGATAATGGCAAACCACTGGCAGTGATTGAAGCGAAGAAAACTAGTGTCAATGTAGAAAGAGGCCGGCAGCAGGCAAAACTTTATGCCGATTTTTTGGAAAAGAAGCATGGTCAGCGCCCGATTATTTTCATGACAAACGGCTATGAAACCCGTATCTGGAATGATAAATATTATCCGGAACGAGCAGTTTCCGGTATCTATTCTAAGCGTGATTTAGAAAAAGAGTTTAATAAAATGCGAGATCGCAAGCCGCTGATGGCAGTGCAAATTAATGAAAAAATTTCCGGACGATATTATCAAAAGGAAGCAGTGCAAAGTGTTGGAGATGCTTTTGGGGAACGTAATCGTCGCCGCGTTTTATTGGTGATGGCTACCGGCAGCGGTAAAACGCGAACCGTGATTTCTCTGACAGATGTTTTGATCCGCTATGGTTGGGTAAAGAATCTGTTGTTTTTGGCCGATCGCAATGCTTTAGTCATCCAGGCAAAGAGGGCGTTTCATAATCAATTGCCGGATCTTTCTCTTTGTAATTTGACAGAAGGGAAAGAGGACGCCAATGCGCGAGCTATATTTTCCACATATCAGACGATGATGAACTGCATTGATTCTGCTTTTGATGAAGGCGGCAACCGTCTGTTTACTCCTGGTCATTTTGATTTAATTATTATTGATGAGGCACATCGTAGCATTTACAAAAAATATCAGGATATTTTTAATTATTTTGATGCTTTATTGGTGGGGCTTACGGCCACCCCAAAAGATGAAATAGATAAGAATACTTATGGTATTTTTGACTTAGAGAGTGGTGTGCCTACCTATGGTTATGAGTTGAGTCAGGCGGTGCAAGATGGCTACCTGGTTGATTTCGTTTCCGTTGAAACAGAGCTTAAATTTATGAGTAAAGGTATTGTATATGACGAACTGCCGCCGGATGAGCAGGAGGAATATGAAAATACTTTTGTCGACGAAAAAGGAAATCTGCCCGGTTTTATTGATGCAAGCGCACTTAATCAATGGCTATTCAATGAGGATACCATTCGGAAAGCGCTCTATACTTTAATGGAATATGGACAACGAGTGGACTATGGCGAAAAAATTGGCAAAACAATTATTTTTGCCAAAAATCATAATCATGCAGAAAAGATACTGGAAATATGGAACCGAGAATTTCCTAATTATCCCAGTCATTATGCGCAAGTAGTTGATAATTATACAAAATATGCGCAAAGCCTTATTGATGATTTTTCGAATAAGCGGAAACTCCCTCAGATTGCGATTTCTGTAGATATGTTGGATACTGGGATCGATGTGCCTGAGATTTTGAACCTGGTATTTTTTAAAAAGGTAATGAGCCGGGCCAAATTCTGGCAGATGATAGGACGGGGAACCCGTACTTGTGAAAAATTGATTGATGGAAAGGATAAAAAACAGTTTTATATTTTTGATTTATGCAGCAATTTTGCATTTTTCCGTTTGCATGCAAAAGGACGGGAAGCAGGTATTGAGCCCACCTTGCAGGAACGTACTTTTAATATTCATGTGGAGATGATCTATAAGTTGCAGGAAATCCAGTTTCAAACGCAAGATTTAAAAGCGTTCCGAGCCCGTATGGTTGCTTATATCATAGCAGGAATCAAAGAATTGCCTCGGGAAAGCTTTGCTGTGAAACAACATTTGCGGACGATAGATCAATATCAGAGCAAAGAGGATTTTGTTGCCTTGACTTATGAAAAAACACTTCAGATTGCAGAACATATTGCTCCGTATATTGCGCCTGTTAAGGAACCCGTATCGGCTGCCCGCTTTGATATGCTTATTTATCAGATGGAGCTGGCATTGCTATCGGGAAAAAACAGCAGGCGTGCAAAACGAGATTTGCAGAAAAAGGCAGAACAACTAAGTAAGTTGGGAACCATTCCGGAAGTTGCCAGGCAAAGGGAACTGTTGGAAAAAATCTTGCAAGGCGATTATCTGGAACGGGCAGGTGTGATGGAATATGAGTCTATCCGCAATAATCTGCGTGGACTGATTGGATTGATTCCGGAAAGTGAGCGAGTGAGATATGATACAGATTTTACAGATGATATCTTATCGATCGAATGGAAGGAATCACAGCTGGATAACGATGATTTGGCCAACTATAAAAAGAAAATCGATTATTATATTCGTCAGCATCAGGATATTCCGGCAGTGGCAAAATTGAAAGGAAATCAACCACTTACTTCCGAAGATATTGCTATGCTGGAGGAACTATTATGGAGCCAGCTGGGGACACGGGAGCAGTATGATGCTCAATATGGAAAAACGCCATTGGGGGAACTGGTCCGTTCTATTGTGGGGCTTGATCGGAAAGCGGCCTATGAGGCATTTTCCCAGTTTCTGACGGACAACCGGTTAGATAGTCGTCAGATGTATTTTGTGCGTCAGATTGTAAATTATATTATAAAAAATGGAATGATGAAGGATCTGTCTATATTACAGGAAAGCCCTTTTATTGATCAAGGGGGGATTGGCGAGTTGTTTGATGATGTGACAGTGTTTATGGCATTACGAGCCGTGATTGAAGGGATTAACCGGAATGCGATGGTGGCATAGCGGACGAAGGAGAGCAGGATTTGTTTTCTGTCAATGAAGTATGAATCGATAGAAATTGGGGAAAATAGAAGAAGAGGGTGCTGCAAAATAAACCTTTTACCATTACCGTATCCGATGTTGGGAAATGGCGGGGGATTTATTTTACAGCACTTTTTTTAACGTAAATAATCGAAAAAACTATTTCAAACAGAAGAATTTTTTTCCGATGACTCCTTTTCTTCAGAAGCAGAACGAGTATTGCTGGGAACTGCGTCTGTATTTGGAGTAGATGCCGATTCTCCAGTCTGGTATTTGAAAGATTTGGCTATCGGGTTTGAAAAATGTTTTTTGGGCTGTTTGGCCTTCTTTGATGGATTTGATTCCGAAGTTTTCTTTGCCTGAATGCTCTTTTTTACGATTGCCCGGATTATCATAAGGACAATGGCCAGCAAAACCAAAGCCGGCAGATGGGAGATCACCCATACCAGGAGATCTGTAAGAGCGTTGCTTACATTCTCCAGGTTGCGGATAAAACCTTTCTGGATGCGGATTCCGACAGAGTCAGGAGAAGTAGGAGTGAAGACACTAACTTCCTGAATGTTGATATGGACGGTGCTGTAGTCCACCTGGTTGTCATAAGTTCGCAACTGGGATTCAAATCCTTCTAGTTGATAACGGATCTCGGAAAGCCGTTCTTCTAAAGCGATAACAGCTTCCAAGGTGTCTGCTTTTTCCAACAGCGCCCACAATCGTTCCTGCTCGATGGTCAGTGATTTTTTGCGGCTTTCGATATCTGTGTATTGCAAAGTGACATCTTGAATATTTTCGGATCGGTTTATTACATTGCTCTGCTGACTCATCTGGGAAAGAAAAGCGTCGAGCTTGGCAGAGGGGATGCGGACATTCAGAAAAGCATAGCGATTTCGATCCATGGCGGTGGATATACTGGTGCCGCTGACGTCGGATTGCTCAATATAACCGCCATCTGTGGTTACGGATTGCTGGATGGCAGAGAGCAAGTTGTCGAAATCGGTAGTTTCCACATTGAGACTAACCGTGCGAATCAGTTTGCGTTGCATGGTGATTAGCTTTGCGGCTTCCGAGGAGTTAGTAGTCTGTCCGGAGGCGGTGGAGATTTCCTCTACCATAGAATTTTCCGAAACAGACATAGCGGCAGCAGCAGTTTCTGCAACGATATCATAGTTGCCTTCTTCGGCATAGTAGCCACCATCCATCATTCCGCCAGCTGCTTTTTCCATTGGGGCGGCAGTGTCATAATCATTATAGAAAACGGCATTTTTCGTAGAAGATGTAGAACCACCGCCACAGGCCATAACGGAACCAGCTGTGAGGGCGACGGTAAGGAATAAAACAGCGGGCTTTTGGAAATTGTTTTTCATAACAAGTACCTCCCTTGTCGTATTGATGATTTGTTCTATATAAGATACGGATGAGAAGCGTGGATTTATGGTGAAAAAGAAAAATTTTTCAACATGTCTTGTATATTAATGACGGATTATGTATAATGTGTTTGTTTTGTATGGCAAAGTGACAACGAATGGAGAACAGGAGGAAGCCTGTGAACAGAGAGAAAATTTTGGTAATCGATTTTGGCGGCCAATATAATCAGTTGGTGGCACGCCGGGTTCGTGAGTGTAATGTGTATTGTGAGATTTATTCTTATAAGACGGATTTGGAACAGATTCGGGAGATGAAACCAAAGGGAATTATTTTGACTGGCGGTCCGAACAGCTGCTATGAAGAGGGAGCGGCGGCTTGTAAACGAGAGTTATTTGAGTTGGGAATTCCGGTGCTGGGGTTGTGTTATGGCGCACAGTTGATGATGCATATGTTAGGCGGTCATGTATGTAAAGCGCCGGTCCGCGAATATGGTAAGATTGAAGTGACAGTAGATCAAAATAGTAAATTGTTTGAGTCTGTTTCGAAGAAGACAATTTGTTGGATGAGCCATAATGATTATATTGAAGCGGCAGCGCCCGGATTTGAGATTATAGCCCATACCCCAGATTGTCCGGTGGCAGCGGCGCAGTGGGTAGAAAGGCAGCTTTATGCAATTCAGTTCCATCCGGAAGTGTTGCATACGACGGAAGGTACAAAGATGCTGTCTAATTTTGTCTACGAGATTTGCGGTTGTGTTGGCGACTGGCGGATGGATGCATTTGTAGAGAACAGTATCCGCTCGATTCGAGAAAGGGTTGGCGGCGGAAGGGTGCTCTGTGCGCTATCCGGCGGAGTGGATTCTTCGGTGGCAGCAGTGATGTTGGCAAAGGCGGTTGGCAATCAACTGACCTGTGTATTTGTAGATCATGGACTTTTGCGGAAGAATGAGGGGGATGAGGTTGAGGAAGTATTTGGTCCGAATGGTTCCTACAAGCTGAACTTCATTCGCGTCAATGCGCAGGAGCGTTTCTATGAAAAGCTTAAGGGCGTGGAAGAGCCGGAGCAGAAGCGGAAAATTATTGGTGAGGAATTTATCCGTGTGTTTGAGGAGGAGGCAAAAAAGATTGGTGCGGTGGATTTCCTGGTACAAGGAACCATCTATCCAGATGTGGTGGAGAGCGGACTCGGTGGAGAGTCAGCAGTAATTAAATCTCATCACAATGTAGGTGGTTTGCCGGACTATGTAAATTTTAAGGAGATTATCGAACCATTACGGGACTTATTTAAAGATGAGGTGCGCAAGGCTGGATTGGAACTGGGGATTCCTAAGAAGCTCGTTTATCGGCAGCCGTTTCCGGGACCAGGTCTGGGAATTCGGATTGTGGGAGAGGTAACAGCGGCAAAGGTGCGGATGGTTCAAGAGGCGGATGCCATCTACCGGGAAGAAATCGCGAAAGTTGGACTAGATAAAAGCATTGGGCAGTATTTTGCCGCGCTGACAAATATGCGTTCCGTTGGAGTCATGGGAGATGAAAGAACTTATGATTATGCAGTAGTTTTGCGGGCGGTGAATACAATTGATTTTATGACGGCAGAGACGGCAGAGATTCCGTTTGCAGTGTTAGCGAGGGTAATGAACCGGGTGATTAATGAAGTGAAAGGGGTTAATCGGGTGCTTTATGATTTGACTTCAAAGCCGCCGGGGACGATTGAGTTCGAATAGTAAACAGAAAGCCGGGAAGCCGCATAAATAGCGGACTTTCCGGCTTTTGAGATGGGGCGTGATACCTTTTTGATACCTGTATGGGTACATGAGAGAAAGAAGAAAGTTTAATTGATTAAATTTTAAGGATTAAAATAAACCAGTTATATCATCAATACCCTCAACAAAGTTACCAAGAATATTATCGACATCATTAGCTTGGCGTTCAACAATTCTATATAATCTGAGTAAATGGCTTTCGTTTTGTAAATCGCTTTCATAAATTTCGCTTAATGTTTCATAATTTGTGGAGCAAATAGAAATTTCTGCACCAGTAGTTGTATAGGAGTCACCGTAAGCATCTTCGGTGCTGTATTGAATTTTTTGGATAACTAAAATATTTCCGCCTTTTTGGGTTTCATATGCAGGATAGTAATGGGGAAAACGCTTAGATTTACATCTTTGCCAATTAATATAGTTAGACTTTGTTCCGTTGATTAGTTTCACTACAAATTCATCATAATTCATTTTTTGTCCTCCATTATCCGATATAGATTGAACCATGTTTTAGAGCGCCTTTGATGTGTGATAATTTTTTGCAAAGGAGTTCTTGATTAATGTCTGCTGTCTTTTTTTTGAGTTCATGTTGAATACATGATAATTCAATACGAATTCTTAAAGGTAAAATTTTTTTATGTTGCTCAAGTAGACCGATTATTTCCTCAATCTCTGAAATGATGTATATATCAAATAATTTATCATCATGAATATTTTGGCAAATACTTTGGATGTCTTTAGCAAGCGATTTTTGAATGTTGCCACGGTGCTTGTCTAAATCTTTATGCTCTAAAATTAGCTTTATATTTTTTTTAATATTTCCGGTCATTAATGCAAGAAAAATAGAAAAAAGCAAACTAATTAAACTTATCCACCCACCATATTCATTTAGTGTTTTTGTAAGTACATTTATCATAAAATAAACTCCTTTGTATTATGTTTTCTGCTTTTTCCACTTATAACTATTATTTTTCTTGTCATTTCCTTTTTCATCAACGCTACTGCTTGTAGCAGGCCAGTTGATTTTCCATTCAAAATACTCGTCCTCTGAAATCTCTCCGCTTTTTAACTGCTCTTTCCTCAAACACCACTCCCGCATGAAATCATTGACTAAACCGTACTCTAGCCAC
>JAAWNY010000011.1 GCA_022799175.1 Lachnospiraceae bacterium
GACTTTGCAGAGATTTAGAAGTCCTTAAATCCCTGAATTGAGCGTTGAAACGAAAATATACATTGTTTGAGCGGAGCGAGTTTGTATATTTTCGTTTCGTTTTTAGCAAAAGTCAGGGGTTTTAGGAATTCTTAATCTCGAAACCGGAAAAAGGAGCAGACGATTTTCCGTTGCTTCTCTCTCCTCTTCCTTGGCGTACCTTTTGTCACTGCCTGTCTAAATGACATTGGAGGGTAGTCCTTTGCCCCTCAGGATTAATCATCGCGATAAATATCAAACAACCGCAACTGCGTCATCTGGTATTTTTTCTGATAGGCAGGAACGATATCTTTCATGCGGTAGAGAATATGGAAGCGTTCGCATTCCTGGGAAAAGATTTTCCATAAACGGGAGGCATGGGGACTGGAACATTTGTATTGATAGCCGTACTGACGCCGATAACGGTCCGCCAGTCCCTGACCAGGAAAAAGCTGTTCCAGTTTAGCGTAGTACCAGTTCCGCTGATTCTCTCGTAAGGTCATACCAAAGGCGGCATAAATGAAGCGGGCGCCCGCTTCGTGGGCCTGGCGTACGAGGGAACGAATGTTTTCTTCACTGTCTTCTAACCAGGGAAGGACTGGCATCAGCAGGATTCCACTGAAAATACCAGCTTGGTTGAGTGTGTCAATCATGGCGAAGCGATCGCTAGAAGGCGGCACGCCGGGTTCTATTTTTTTGCTTAAGATGTCATCGGCAGTGGTAATGGTGACTTTGCACAGGACGGGGGAATGTTCTTTTATCGTCTGCAGGATGTCGAGATCCCGAAGTAACAGAGTGCTCTTGGTGGCAATGGCAGCGCCAAAATCAAAAGCATCGATCAGCTCCAGTGCATGTCGGGTCAAAAGAAGATCTTTTTCAAAAGGATTATAGGGATCGCTCATGGAACCTGTTCCGACAACGCCGGACCGGACTTTACGTCGCAGGTCATTGCGGATGATGAACAGGGCATTTTTTTTTGCCCGTATCTGATCGAAGTCTTTGATCTGATAGCAGTCGGACCGGCTGTCACAATAGATGCAACCATGGCAACATCCGCGGTAAATATTCATATTATAGTCAATGCCGAACCATTCCCGGCTTTTGGTGGCGGTGACAATGGTTTTTGCAGGGATATATTCCATGAATTCTCCTTGGGGAAATGATATTTTTACAATTATAACAACAGAGGCGGAGAATGTAAACAGGAATTATGTAACAGTCCCCCGGATTGTGGACCGGGTGTTACAAAAAAATGGAAATATATGGGATTTCTCAGAAAGAATGAACTTATTATCAAGCCAAGTATTGTGATCTTTTGCGAAATATGCTAAGATAAAGAGTAAAATAATTATGAAGCTTTACCGGAAGGGGGATGTCATGACCAGAAGAGACATGCGGGAACATTGCTTCAAGATGCTGTTTGGGACAAGTTTTTATCCGACAGAAGAAGCAGCCACGCAGGCGGAGCGATATTTCGATTCGCCGGAGGAAGATGACGTTGCGGAAGACGGAGAGCCGGTGATTATCCATCAGGTAGGGATGAAGGAGAAAGAACGAACCTTTTTGACTGTGCGAGTAGAAGATATGACAGCAAAGATTCCGGAACTAGATGAGCGGCTCAATGAGGTAGCTCAGGGCTGGAAGACAAGGCGGATGGGGAAAGTGGAGCTGACTATCCTGCGTCAGGCATTGTATGAGATGCTGTATGACGGTGAGGTGCCGGAGAAAGTGGCGATCAATGAGGCGGTGGATTTGGCGAAAAAATATGGTGGTAAGGATTCGCCGGCTTTTATCAACGGCATTTTGGCAAAGCTGGTGACAGCAGAATAGTATGGCAAATATTTATTCGGTATCACAGGTGAATTCGTATATTAAAAATATGTTTACGCAGGATTTTGCTCTCAGCCGTATTTCGGTGAGAGGAGAGATATCCAATTGCAAATATCATGGCTCAGGACATATTTATTTTACGATGAAGGATAAAGGAGGAACATTGGCAGCCGTTATGTTTGCCGGACAGCGACGAACTGGCCTGCGATTTCAACTGCAGGAAGGACAGCAGGTGGTGGTGACCGGGGCGGTAGACGTCTATGAGCGGGATGGCCGTTATCAACTTTATGCCAGGCAGATTGAATTGGATGGCCTGGGGGGACTGTTTGAGCGATTTTTGCAGTTGCGGGATGAGCTGGAAGAGATGGGGATGTTCGCGCCGGAATATAAACAAGAGATTCCCTCATATGCTTGGCGGATAGGAGTGGTGACGGCGCCTACGGGGGCGGCGATTCGGGATATCATGAATATCGCGTCACGTCGTAACCCTTATGTACAGCTTATTCTTTATCCGGCGCTGGTGCAGGGAAGTGGGGCGGCTGCTAGCATCACAGCGGGAATTCGGACTTTGGATGAGATGGGTCTAGATGTGTTGATTGTAGGCCGGGGCGGAGGTTCTATCGAGGATCTTTGGGCCTTTAATGAAGAAATAGTGGCCCGGGCAATTTTTGAATGCCGGACGCCAGTGATTGCGGCAGTCGGTCATGAGACGGATGTGACAATTGCCGATTATGTGGCGGATTTACGGGCGCCAACACCGTCGGCGGCAGCAGAACTGGCAGTATTTGATTATCGGCAGTTCGAAGAACGGCGGGTACTGTATGAGAAAAATCTTGTTCGATCGATGGGAAGAAGGATGGAGCGTCTGCGGTATCGAATACAGCAATATCAGATGCGTCTGCGTTTTCAGGATCCGGAGCGGCAACTTCGGGAGAAGCAACAACAATTGCTTCATACTGAGGAACGGTTGCAACAGATGATGGAACAGCGACTAGAGGCGGCGAAGCATCGATTGGCGCTGGCAAGTCAGCGTCTGCATGATTTGTCACCATTAGAGAAAATCCGCAATGGTTTTGGGTTTGTGACTGGCCGGGATGGAAAGCGGCTAGAAAGTGTGAAGAAAATACAAGTTGGTGATAGGGTAATGGTAAGGATCTCAGACGGGAAAATAACGGCACAGGTGACAGAAGTTTCCGATCTGAGTTGAACGAGATAATGGTAGGTTGGGAAAATATGAAAAGTGAAACGCTGCATATTCAGATGTTAGGGAAATTCACTGTTTATTATGGAACAAATCCGATTGTATTTAACAAGTCAGTCAGCGCCAAATCCTTACGTTTATTTCAGATTCTTTTGCTGTCTGGCAAAAAGGGACTTCCCAAGAGTGAGCTGATTGACTGTTTGTATGGATGGGGGGATCCGACAGGCGGCGGAAACCGCAACAGAAATTTGAATAATCTGATTTATCGCTTGAAGGGATTATTGGTATCAGCAGGATTGCCAGAGGGGAATTATGTGGCGATTCGTGACGGGATCTGCTATTGGAATAGTGAGATTCCGTTAGAGATCGATGTTATTCATTTTGAAGAACTGAGCAGTCAGGCAGAATTGGCGCAGGGAGACAAAAGGGTACGTCTGTGCAGAAAGGCAGAGGAAGTCTACCGGGGAGAGCTGCTGCCGATGAATATGTCCGATCTTTGGTTTTATGGGAAAAATGTCTATTTAAAGGAGCTTTATCTTTGGGTTGTGGATGTATTGGAAGAGGAATACCGCAAGACAGGCAATTATAAAGAATTGCTGAAGTTATATACTCATGCGGCGGAGATTTATCCCTTTGATGGCTGGCAGGTTTCCATGATGCGTTGCTGTCTGGCGATGCACCGAAATGATGAAGCCTTGGATATTTATAATAAGACAGCAGAGTTGTATGCCCGTGAGATGGGGATTCCGCCGATGGAGGAGATGCAGGAATGTTTTGATCAGATAATGTTTTCTGGCAGACATTCGCAGCAGAGTCAGGAACAGAAAATCTGGCAGGCAAAAGAACGGAGCTTGCCGGGGAAAGAAGATGAGATAGCAAAATCTATTTTTGAGGAGGATAAGGACAGCGGAGCATATTACTGTACATATCCCAGCTTTGTAGATCATTGTCGGTTGACAGCCCGTATGATGGAGGGATGTAACAAGAAGGTATTGCTGATGTTTCTGAATTTGTCACAGAATGAATCAAAAGCCGGCCGGGAGGGCGATTTTGTCAGGCAGATGGAGCGACTGAAAGAGGCAGTGGGCAGAGCCCTGAGCCGAAAGGATGTTTATACCCGCTATGGCAGTAGTCATTACATTTTGATGCTGCTCGATATGGAAAGAGAAGCATGTGCATCTGTATTTGGACAGATCGAGAAGATTTACCAGAAGCTACCGGACAGCAGGGGCGAGTTGTGGTATCATGTGGCAGAGCTTTCTTTTTAGGGAAGATAGAAGACGCCTTGACAAATTCCGGATACTTAGATATTTATGAAGAACGGTAGTTTTTGTGGTTAAGAAGGTTAATATAACGATTAATTTTAATAAAAAAGGAAGACATGTGTTTTCTCCGCGAGAGATGATGTCTTCTTTTTTTGCTGTTTTTGGAGAGGATGCGGGGTTATTTTCGGTCAAGTTGCAGATATGGTTACATTTAAAGGTAATGAAATATTCAAATAAGAAAAAATTATAAGTTTCTTTTAATTTTTGTAATTTAATTCCAAAAACGGCGTCCATGAGACAGTTTGCGAGACACCCTGTTTGCTACAATATCTTTAAACACCCATATAGTACAGCTAATCTGAGAGGAATAGAAAGGCAGAGGAGGTAAATGATGAAGCAGGGGTTGAGGATGAGATGCAGGAGAATTACGTCTGGTTTTCTGGCATTTACCATGACCGCCATACTGGTTTTAGGGGATGCCGGGGCAGCGTTCGCTTCAACAGATGGCAGCAAGTTTTACAAAGACGGGAGTGATCTGGGCGGAGAAGGCTATTCTATGGCCACATCCAGCAATGCCAGCTTTAAGAATCACTCGGAGGATGAGGTTGTGATGAGCATCTTTTCCTCAGATGACAGCGATTTCCGTGCTGGAGGCACGTTCTTTCTTGATGTTCACTTGAAGAATGAGACCGGCACCACCATCACCAACGGCGTGCTGGACTTCACTGGCAAGAAGCTGCGGGAGTCCGGGGCTTATTTTGAGGATCCGAAGGAGGATGTGGTGAGTGATGGCATCATTGAGATCGATGAGGAGCCAGAGGAAGAAGGAGCCGGCACTCAGATACAGGATCTGGAGAATGATCGGATCGATGGAGAGCTGGACATGGCATCGTTTGATACATCCTTTGCCCAGGATGAGGAAGACGGCAAGGACAATGCCATCGAGGCCGGGGAGACCGGGAAAAAGGAGAATAAGGCCGAAGAGAAAGAAGAGGATGAGGAAGAGCTTCTGCAGAAGCTGGAAGGCATCGAGCTTGCTCCCGGACAGATCTATACGGCCCGCTTTGTCTGCGAGGTAGACGAGGATCTGGAAAAGGCAAAAAATATGCATGTCAACTTCCGTTTCCGCGGTGAGACAGAAGAGAAGAAGATCAACAAGCAGGAAAAGTTCCAATATGTGGCAAACCACCTGAATATGGGTGAGATTCGGTTTGAGGATGGCAATGAAGTAAAGACAGGCGAGACCGTCACCATGGGAATCCACACCAGCATGTTTGACTTTGATTCTATTCTTACTAATAAGAAGGTAGAGGATGAATTGCTTGCTTCTGCTTCCAACGCCGGAGCGGCGACTCCTTCCAACGCACAGACGGCGACACCTTCCAATACGGATGAGGATGAAGAGTGGGAAGAAGAGGACAATGATGATTTCGTAGTGGATCTGGGTAAGGTCAAATATGAGATTCAGATGATCAACGCAAAGCTGAATGATTTTGAGATACGGGACGCCTTAGTCAGCGATGCGAATGAAAATATGATGGTATGCAGCTTCCGGGTATCGAAAAAGGTAAATCCGGGCGTCTACTTTGGTAAGGTGATACAGAAGACGAAGGAAAAGTCAAAGACTTATACCTCCAGCCAGGGATTTGCCCTTATCGTAAACGGCGACGGGGATGTGACCCTGGAGACTAAGGTAGAGGGCAGCGACGCCATCGTGACAGTCAGCGGCCCGGTGGATTCCTTCCCGGATGCCGATCAGTTGGCAGTGGCGGCGAAGGAGATCACGGTAATGTCTGAGGAAATTGCCGAGGACAGCGATAAGATGGAGCAGGTCCAGAATGCTATCGAGAAAAAGGCTCAGGAAGAGAATATCGATGTAAAGGCATTCAAGGCCCTGGATATCAAGCTGTATGCCGACGGCCAGGAAGTGGAGCCCACAGGCCCTATCCGGGTAGCCTTCAAAAACGTAAAGCTGGAGGATAAGCTGGCCAGCGTGGAGGCAGCGGCTGAGGAAGCCACGGAGGAGGCAGCTGCAGAAGAAAGTAAGAATCCGATAGCGAAGCTGTTTGAGGTGTTTTCCGCAGACAAAGGCCAGAAGGCCGATGAGGTGGTGACGGCTGAGGAGGCCGTGGCCAAGGCAGCAGAGGAAAACAGCGAGAGCAAGGTGGAAGTATGGCATTTGCCGGATGAGAGCGAGGAGATCGGCCAGACCTTTGAAGTGAGCACGGATGAGGAGACGGGCGATGTGGTGATGGATACGGATCACTTCTCGATCTATATTGTGGTGAGTGTGGGGGACAATGTAAAAGAGATTAAGGTTAACGTAAAACATTTTGCGACGATTGACGAATGGCAAACAAACGGAAATAAATTAACAGAACCAGTAATAGGCAACAGAATGTATCCAGGTGCCAATTCAGACGGGAATTATGTTAAAAAAAGATATCAGATTTATGAAGAAGATAAAGATGTAAGAATCCCCAATGGTGCTGGTACAGGCATTGGCTATGAATTAATGGTAAAAAATTGGAGTAAAGTAGCTCTTGGCGGAAATTATGAAGTAAAGTCAGTCACTGTCATGCGAGGAGGAAAACCTGTTCATACTGCAGTTAAAGAGGATGGAACTGAGCGAAAAATCAATTTAGAGAATGGAGATGTTGTTGAGATTGAATATACCCCAAAGACTGGGACGATGTCAGGATATGCGGCATTCCATGACTATAATGTATCTATAGTTGATGGAAATGGAGATGGGATACACAGAGATGGTTTAAATACAACCAATAAAGGTTTTAATAGTGGCCTTGCCGCAAATTCTATTGCTATTGGTATTGGTGGAGGAGACAAAGCGCAGATTAATCATAATAAGAAATCGGTTGGGGCAAATACGATTAACTGGTTTAATGGAATCAAGGGAATAGCAAGTCATGTGACAAATGATGGTAAAGGGGATATCAAATTTAATTATGCGGATCCAGGTTTGTTTACAACGAAAACGATAACATCTTCGGATGGTTATGTCAAAAAAGCGTACCTTAATAATTATAAGCTGAATTTTACACGTAAGGGAGATACTTATACGTTACAATCGGTTCAGGATAGTAAGGGGAAAAAGGTTGCCGACAATTTGGATGTTTTAGAGAAAACACATTCAACAAATTTATACAGTAATCTCTTTTGGCCGCTAGATTCCGGCGTGGCAAGAGAAAGTCAATATGGTGTTGACGGAAAAACAAGAGATCCTTTGTTTGGTGGCAGGGAGGGAAAGAATCAATGGCAGCTTTTCAGTGATACAGGGGATAATTCTGCCGCTAAATATGGCTTTAATTTAAATGACGAATTTAAAGTTAAGAAAGATTCAAGAATAAAGCATAACTGGTTCTTTGGAATGCGGTATGATTTTGATTTTGATATCGGTGATTATACTGGCCCTATGAACTATTATTTCCGTGGTGATGATGATTTTTGGTTGTTTATAGACGGAAAACGGGTAGATCAGGTCGATATAGGAGGTATCCATTCTTCGATCGGTGCATATGTGAATCTTAAAACATGGATGGAGCAGAATTTGGGAAAAGCTACCGGAAAACACCGAATGTCCGTATTTTTCATAGAACGCGGCGGATACGGCTCCTGCTGCTACATGGCTTTCACACTTCCCAATGTTGAAACGATACCGACGCCAGGCTCGGAGACTATTGAAAAAACCGTACAGAAGGTATGGAATGATGGCGGAGATGCAAGTACAAGGCCAGGATTCGTATATGTCCAGCTGTATCAAAATAATGTGGCATTCGGAAGCGCCGTAAAGCTGGACGCCAGCAACGGCTGGAAACATAAATGGACGAATCTTCCCAAGTATAAGACGGTTGGCAATAATGCTCTTCACAGTTACACTGTAAAGGAAGTTTCCACACCGCCAGGATATACATCTTCGGTAACATCTTCGGTAAGCGGCATGACGATTACCAATACAAAGCTGCAAGACGTCAGCATAACAAAACAGTGGTCCGGCGGCGCTTCAGAAAAGTCTGTCAAGGTGGGGTTGTTTGGAAGCGACGGGAAACGGGTGACAGGAACGAATATTCTTACCCTGAATGCAACGAATAGCTGGAAGGGAACCTGGAAGAATCTTCCCATGTATGATGCGAAGAAAAACCGTATCACATATACGCCATATGAGGTTGACAGCCAGGGAGATAAAATAAATGGCAACGTCACGATAACGCCTGCCAGCAATGGGAATTATACACAAGGCAACGATGGGAAATATATTGTTACTTACGGATCGGGGAATACCACAGTCACCAATACTTACAACTACAAAACGATCTCGGTAAAGAAAGAATGGGATGATTACCAAAACGCCTACAAGACCCGCCCATCTGAGATAAAGGTTCAGCTTTACAGGAACGGAAGCAAATACCGGACAGATGAAATTGCGGTATTGAATGAAAAGAACAGCTGGAGCTATACCTGGAAGAATCTTCCGGTAAAAGCGAATGGTACGGCAACCAGTTACACCTACTCTGTGAAAGAGCTGGATAAGGGCGGTGCTCCGGTAGAAGCAGATGGAAAGCCACTGTTCACATCCACAGACGGGAAAGATTACCAATATCAGGCAACCTATCCCGGAGGAACCGGGGCAAGCGGCAATCCGTTTAAAATCAAAAATACTTTGCGGCCAGCCGTGCTGCGGTTAAAGAAGATTGTGATTCCTAACGGACTTTCGCATGAACCGATTGACGGCAAGTATAAGTTCCTGATTCGTTTGAGAGATGCTGCCGGGAATATCCATACAGCAGTAGCTCTGGGACACAATGAAACAAGCGAAGCAGTCTTTCTGGTGCCACCGGCAGCAGGTGAGAAATTTACAGTGGAAGAGATTGTGCCGATGGAGTATACGCTGGTGAGAACGGAAGGAAAACCAGACGGAAAGCTGAACGGCAATGAGGTCACTGTAGTGCCTGGAGATGATATCACCATTACCTTTACAAACAAACCGGATCATGAAGGATATTTCCATCATACCTATTCCGTAACCAATGAAAATGCTCATGGCACAGGCTTCTATCCAATAGAAACCAATCGGTATGATGAGCCGCATGGAAACGAGAAGGCGGATACCAAGGCGCCGGCAAGCCCGGTAGCATGGCTGTCCACAAGAGATAACGGAAGAAAGTTTGGGGAAGAAGAATCGCTGGAAGGAGATGAGGATCTGTATGCGTAAAATGACAATCTTAAAAAGGCTGTTACCAGTTCTGATGTTGGGCGTGCTGTCTGTAATGATTGGCGTGACAGGTGCCACTGTCCTTCACACGATGCAATTGGAGAACCCCATTAAGACGCCTCCGGTTGAGGGGAAGATCGAGGAGGATATCAATGGGAACGCTAAAAACGCGAAGTTTACCAATGACGGGGAGGCGGATGTGTTTTTGCGGGTGGCCTACACGGAAACCTGGCTGGCCAGTGACGGGAAGACGATATTGCCCAACCGGACAAAGGATAAGTCGGGGAACATGATTTCTCCGGCAGTGCCCAAGTGGAACACGGCTTCCCCCTGGGACTGGAGCAAGGAGAGTAAGGAAGGCTGGATTTATTATAAAAAGGTGCTTCCGGGGACCGTAGCCGGGCCGAATGCCAACCATTCAACCGGTTATATTGTGACAGATGTCGATTTTGCAAATGTAGCGAAGGCTGCAGACGAGAGATACAAAACAGCAAAATACCGCCTCCATTTTACGATGGAGGTGGTGCAGGCCAGCGATGACTGGGACATAAGCAGGGAAGCGGCGTCAGAACTGTTTGATAAGACAATCGCTTTAGAAGGCAACAGCAATTGGGTGACCAATAAATATAATGCCACAATTCAATGGAACTGAGAAAGGAGGCAGCTATAATGGAAGAGAACGGAAAAAAGAAATCTTTTAAGAAAGCCAGAGCGGCGTGCCTGATTTCTCTTGTTGCGATTCTGGTGGCATTTGGAATAACCTGGGCATTTTACAGCGACAGCCCGGTATTGGGCAATGTATTGCAGACTTCCAATACTAGTATTTCCATGGTGGAGGAATTTAATCCGGACAGTTCTTTCCTGCCCGGGGAGACGGTGGCGAAGGTAGTAAGCTTTCAGAACACTGGAGATTTGGATTTGTTTTTGAGAGTCAAGGTACCGCCGACAGAAGCCTGGTACAGCAATGACGGAAAAACAGAGAAACCGGATTTGAACACGGAGAGGGTTATCAAAAACTGGACGAAGGCATGGAGCGAGAACGAAGAATGGACAGACGCAGTTGACGGCTACCGCTATTACAAAAAGGTCCTAAAAGGGACCGGGAACAAGAATGCGAGGCCGGAGGAAAGAAAGACCAATCCGATATTGGAGAGCATTACTTTGGATAAGTCCGTTTCCAATGACCGCCACAAAACAGACTACAGCGATAAGATTTATAAACTGACCTTTGACGCACAGGCAGTGCCTGTGGAATTGCAGGGGGATACAGCAGGAGACCAGCAGATAGCGGTGCAGGCGGAGTGGGGAATGACGGTTACGCAAAATGCGGATGGGACATTGAACTGGAGCAAGGCATCTGGCAATGGGCAATGATAGAAGAGGAAGGAGGAGAGCAAGATGAAAAGCAAAACAAAATTATTGGCCTTAGCCGGGATTCTCGGGGTTGCCACAGTTGGAGGAACCTTTGCATATTTCAGCCAGACCTTGACGGCCAAGAACGTTTTTGACACGGGTGTTTACGATACGGAATTGGTGGAGAAATTCGAACCGGAGGATGGCGAGAACTGGGAGCCGGGAACCAATGTAAATAAGGATGTGACCGTAAAGAATACGGGAACTCTCCCCGTGGTTGCCCGTGTGAAATTCCAGGAGGAATGGGTGAACAAGGCTACCGGTAAGACTATTTACCTTTTGGATACCAGCAATCCGGAACAGATGGCAAAGAATGAGAGCGATAAAACCCGTACCCCAGAGGCGAGAAATAAATTTGAAAATGTGTATCAGGCGGATTGGGAGGATGGTGAGGATAATCCGGATGGGCTGACAGAGGGAGATGACTCCGTGGTATTCAAGCAGCTGATTCCGGAAGGATCTGAGGACGAGTGGGTTTACAATCCGGCAGATGGTTATTATTACTGTAAGCGGGTGCTGAAAGAAGTCACGGAGGCCGAGGACGGAACCGAGATTGTGGATGAGACGAAAAAGTTGTTAGACGGACTGACTCTTTGTGAGAATACGGATATGGGCGCTTATGAAATCGTGAAGTTTTATGCATTGACGGAAGAACGCCCAGAGGATGACAGCGAAGATTGGATCTTGTTTGATACACAAACCGACGGCGAGGGCAATACCTCGTATCTGGATACCCGGGATATGCAGGAAAAACTGAAGGCGGAAGGTAAGGCGATCCGGCATATGAAATCCATAACCCAGCTAAAGAGTGACGATTTGAGCGGCTACAGCAATGCTTATTATACATTGACGGTTACTGCCCAGACTGTGCAGGCCACGAATCTGGCAGTGCAGAATGCATTTGGCGATCTGGAGGCTTTGGAGGCCCTGGGATGTCAGTGGACGCTGACGGATGAGACAGTGGTTCATGATGGATCGGAGAAAGAGACGGAATAATCGTTTGATTGATTTTGTAAGGTTATTTAAAAAATATAAAAAGTAACTATATTGACAGATTTCAAAAAAGGGAGAGTTTAAGATGAAGCTGAACAAAAAAGTAGTGGCAGTTGCAAGTCTGGGAGCGTTGGTACTGGTAGGGGGAACATTTGCATATTTTAATCAGACGATGTCTCTGGATAACCCGTTGGATACGGGGAAATACAATACCCAACTGGTAGAGCAGTTCACACCGCCGGGTGACGGGGATGAGTTAAAGCCAGGTCAGCGCTGGGAGAAGGATGTGTGGGCCGAGAATACCGGTGATTATCCGGTCCTGGTGAGAATCCGGATGGATGAGAGATGGATGAGAAAGCCAGAGGAGGGCGGTTCCGTCGGTGCTCCTTATAAGGTGATCGGAAGCGTGAATGGAGCATGGGATGCTGCTGCCGGAAAATTTGTACCCGCGGAAGGTTTTGGGGTGGATAACAGATTCCTCCAGGGTGTTTATGATGAGCAGTTAAATACCTTTGATGCCGTGCAGACAGGAGAGGACGGAGATTCAGACGGCCTGGTTCCGGACGATGAGGGAACGGTTGTGTATAAGAATATTCGCAAGGATACTGGCTGGGTAGCCGGAGGAGACGGATATTGGTATTATAATGGAGTGCTTGAAAGAGCAAGCGCAGGAGATAAGGCGAAAACAGGATTGCTTTTGGATGATCTGGTTTTGGCAAAGGATGTTGACCTGGGTAAATATGAGCATAAGGAGTATTATGCTATTGCGGCGACACAGCCGGCGGCGAATGATACTAATCAGGGCGTGTGGAATCTCATTACGCAATGGAATGGCGAGACCAATCCGACGACGATCATTGACTGGGCAAAGACACTTAATATTCCGGAAGGCCAGAAGCTGTGGAGAAAATCTGAATCGAATGTGATTGATGGTTTGCTTGGATACTCGAATTCTTACTATACCCTGACCATCACCTCCGATTTCGTTCAGGCAACAGATGATGCAATGAAGGCCAGCTGGGGCTTTGATCATACAGGGCTTGCAGACAAGAACATTACCAATATCCAGCTGGGCGCAGACAATGTGAGTCTGGTGAGCACAACAAGCGCAGAGACTACCGTAAATGAGTAAATATCTGAAACGGCTGTTTAATATCCTTTCGTGGCCTGTCTATGTATGTATTGCCGCTTATTTGCTGATAGCCGCCCCTCTGGTGGCGGGCTATCGGCCGGTGGTGGTACTCAGTGGCAGTATGGAGCCGACCTATCATGTGGGAAGCATCATCTATTATAAGTCCGCATCCTTTGAGCAGATCGCAAAAGGAGATGCCATCACCTATCAGGTCGGAACAGACGGGGAGCTGGTCACTCACCGGGTGGTGGAGAAACAGGAGATTTCTCAGGAGTTTGTCACAAAGGGAGATGCCAATGAGACTCCGGATCCGTTGCCGGTGTCCTATAGGAATGTGGTGGGACGGGCGGCAAAATGGACGATTCCCTATGCCGGGTATTTCGTTTCTTTTGGAAAGACACCTGCCGTGATTGGAGTTATGGTAGCGATACTGGTGATTGGCATCATCCTGGATAATGTGACAGCTGACGGGAAAAAGAACGGGGATGACCAGTAAACGGTAACCTGTGAATCCGTTTGGATAGGAGAATAAGGAAATGAAAAAAGGCAAAATTGTATTATTTGGCCTGGCAGCTCTGGCGGTAGCGTCAATCGGGGGAACCTGGGCGGCATGGACGGCATATCAGGAAACCGCGAATGAGTATATGGTTCCCAAGTATAAAACCAGTCTGGAAGAGAAATTCACCCGGCCGGATGACTGGCAGCCAGGCATTTCAATGAGAAAAGAGGTTTGGGTCAGCAACGATGTGAGGGACGAAAGCGGAGAGCGGGAGAGCGCTGTGCCGGTGATTGCCAAGGTGGAATTCCATCAGCAGTGGGTTCGCCGGGAAACCATCTATGAGATGGATGCCAACGGCAATAAGACGCCGGTAGATCCGGTGGCGGGAAAGCATCTTCCTCCGGTGTTTGTCTCTGACGAAGGGGTAAGCCAGTATGCGGCGGTGCCCAATTTCAATAAGGAAGCCGTAGTGGTTTTAAGCTCCGGGGTTGCCCGCGATGAGGGATTGAGCCTGGGGTTGCCGGTGGTAGAGGATCCGGCAGAGGCGAGAGGCAAATGGCTGCTGGTAGAGGAAGAGCCCAATGAGATTGGAAACTATATTTTCTACTATGTAGGGGTATTGCAGCCAGGAGAGAGCACTCCCATGCTGCTTGAGAGCGTGACGATGAATCCGCTGATGGAGGCAACGATTGCCAAGAAGGATACCACCTACCGGAAACGGCCGGATAATTCCGGTTATGATCAGATCACGGTAACGAACCGGAATTCCAAATATGGTTATGATGGCTGTACCTATACGATGGATATCGAGGCGACTACTGTACAGGCTACCAAGGCAGCAGTAGAGAAGACCTTTGATGACGGTCGTTTTGAAAAAGTGATTTATTATCTGGCCAATGAGGTGGCGGATCCTGGTGTCTACGACCATTCAGATCTGGCCAAGGTTCTTACCTTGGTGAATACCGAGGGGGAGAAGTTGGAATATATTCCCTACCGCAGCGGAGACGGCAAAGAGATAGAAGAGGGTAACTGGTTTATGAGCTTTGTCGATATGGTGCCCGGAGGAATCTATAAGGACACCTTGAAGGTAGAGAATATGACCAAGAATCGTCGGGCGAGAATCTATATGAGGATTCGTCCAAGGGAGCAGGATCCCATCAAGGATGAGCTTCTGGAAAAGATTACCATGAAGATCTGGTATGAGGATGAGCTGCTTTATGAAGGAAAGGTCACCGGCGCCAAGTACGGCGATGGAAGGGATTTTCATGAACTGCTTCCTCTCTGTTACCTGCGTCCGGGAGAGTCCGGAGTGGTAAAGGTGGAGATGCAGCTGGATCCCACCATCACCTGTGACCCCGATACCGGCGAGTGCATCTACGCTGATCAGCTGTCGAAGATTGACTGGGAGTTTATGTGCCAGGGCGGCAGCGGCGGAGGTGGCGGCGGTGGAGGCGGCGGTGGCGGAGGCGGCGGCCAGGGTGGTCCCGGCGGCAATCCTCCCACCACGGATATCCCTGATGGCGGAGTACCCACTACCTTCTTAGATGACGGCGATGTACCTCTGGCCAGCATGATGATTCCGGATGAGGATGTACCGTTAGCGGCACTGCTTCCTCAGACCGGGGATAACCGTCCGATCGTTCTTCTGGCAGTGCTTTCCGCCACCAGTTTGATGCTTCTTGTGGCATTGGGAATACAGCTGAATAAAGAAAGGCAAAGAAAACAGAAATAAGAGAAGTGAGAAACCGGCAGATGGCCATTCGAAGAGATGGGGCTGCCGGTTTTTTGAATTTTTTGAGCCGTAGCACATCCGTACAGACAGCGGAATTTAATAGAAATGAATGTTGTAAAAGGTATTTCTTTGTGATAAACTATAATAACTATCAAGATAGTTAGAGAGGGAAGAGTATGGAACAAGAGGTCAAGGAATTTCTTAAGAAATTTTTAGCGGCATTACGTCTCAATCATGTAGAGGCGATTCCGTTTACTGGGGATGAATTCCAAAAAGGAATTCATGCAATAGAAGAATCCTTGAAAGAACAATTGCCTCGACAGATGTTTGAAGATATTGCAGATGTATTTGCCAAAGAGCCGGTTGATGAGGTGTATCGTCATATCTGTAGTTTGTTTATGGATTTTAATGGTTCTCAGATCAGCTTTTCCGGTGCAGATAATCCGAGATGGACTCGTATGACGATTAAAATGACACCGTATATGGCCGATCGAGTACTGGATGACATGTCAGTTTTTCCGATAGATCGGAAGCTGATGAATACAATTGCAGAAGAATTTTGTGAAGCGGCAGGAGTTCTCTTATGGGAAGAGTTTTAGACGTTATCAATGATAAACGACTCGGGAGATTAAAAATACAGGTTGAAAAATTTGCATCAACTATTATGAATGACTATCTGAATAGTTGTCGCAGTACATGTAAAAACAAGGCATTATCTTATAAACATACCAAAAGCTTTTATGATTCTGTATGGGGGACAATAGAAATCAACGAAGGTGAAATATTGATTTTGAATAGCCCTCTTCTGCAGCGATTGCGTCATATCAAACAATTGGGATTAGCCGATTTGTTATACAGCAGTGCCAATCATTCTCGTTTTTCACATACTTTAGGCGTTTTGCAGACAGCAGATGCGATGACTGTTCAGATTGAGAAAGAGTTAAGGAAACAGCAGGTTTCCGTCAAACAAGATACCAAACAGTTGATACGCTTAGCCGCCATATTTCATGATTGTGGCCATATGTTTGCGAGCCATGCTTCTGAACAATTCTTTCAAAGAAACAGAGAATATCCTTTCCATGGTATGATAAGGGATGTCCGCAGATGTTTCAGACTGAATCTGGGAATTAAAGAACCAGCACTTTCGGAAATTATTTCTATATTATTTGTAAACTCTCCGGCAGTGAGGGATTTGTTGGATTGTTTAGAAAAGGGATTGGACAGTTTTGATTTTTCCATTGTAAATCGAGACATCATAATCGAGAAAATATGTTGTTTTATTATGGGATTCCCTTATTCGGAGGATTTGATTCCCTACTCACAAGTGATTTGTGGCCGTATTGATTCGGATAAGCTAGATTATCTGAAACGTGATTCTCACTCGACGGGAGTTCCGGTTGCCGTCGATATGTCCAGAGTATTTCAAAAGCTTCGCGTAGTTCCTTCGAAAAAAGGCCGGACTATGTTGGCTGTCGGCGGAGGCGGACAAGGAGCAGCTTATAAAATAGCAATTGCGCCTGCGGCTATTAATACGGTTGACCAACTGATTATTTCCCGATTTATGATGTTTGAGAATATTTATTATCATCAAAAAACCTTGACGGCAGAAGAAATGCTCCGATATGCGCTTTTAAAAATCAGCATTTCCACAGAAGGGATTTTTGATGATTTTTATAAAATTCTCCTTTTGACAGACGATATTGTCATCCATAATAATTTTAGTAAATCCGTCCAGTCAATTGTTGGCAGTTTTAAAATAAAAGATTGTCAGGAATTTGAAAAAGGATGCGATATCCTTGCTGATTTATATAACAGGCGTTTATTTAAGCGCTGTGTGGCTTTTTCAGAGCGTAATTTAACAAAAGTGATACAAAAAGAAAAAGAATTTTATGCAAGGGTGATATCGGGAAGCATCATCGAAGAACAAAAATATTTTATGGATTTAGTAATGGGAGAGATTAAGACAATAAAAAGATTACTGGATCCTATGCAATTTAGTTTTGACCAAAAAACAGACGCTCTTTTGTTGCTATCTCCGGATGTATCCGTATCTCTTGAAAGTAATATTGCAATTGCAGATAAGACCAATAAAGATCGGGATGCTGTTTTTGAATCGGATAAATGGTTGCAGAGCAGAGCGTCTCAAAAGACACATTATCTAGTGTCATATCCGGAGGATCGCTATATTGTTTATATAGCGGTGGAGATGGTCTTATTAAGAGATTATGGAGTTTTGATTAACGATACTTTGATATATTCCGAGGAAGATGACAGATATATCATCCACATTAAAAAGTTTTTAAATGAGATGGGATATTTCAATAAATATTATGTTCTTATGCCAGATTCCTTGATGTTATCTTTCGAAAATAGGATGATGTCTTTAATCGATAAATGGAAGACATATGAGATTTATGATATAAGTACGGGACTTGGTCGTAGTTTGGATATCACTTATTTGATGACTCATATCAAGCAGTTTATGCAATTTTCGGAAGAGCTGGGTGATTTTGGTGTTTTTTTAGGCGGATATCTAGATATGCTAGAAGAGGTCAAGATAATTTCCAAGCCCATTATAGCAAAAGCATTATTGAGTAATTTCAAAATTATCCAAAAGAGTGAAAATTGTGAGTTTAGCAATCTGAAAATCAGTAACATTGGAGGGGTTCAGGATAGCAGCGCTATTGTTTCCTACCATGTTAATATGATTAATGCCTGTTTAAAGACATCGTTAAAGACGAAATCACTGGAGGAAATTTTAATAAATGCGAAACCTGGTGAGGTAATTGTATTTTTAGAAGATGCTTTTTGCTCGGGCAGGCAAATTTTGTCAATTTTTGAGACTTATATGGGTGTGCCGATGGAAGAACGTCAGACACAAGAAGAACATGTAAAAGAACTGTCCGATGAAGGGAAGCAAAAGCTGAAAGCATGTCGTCTATATTTTTCCTTTATCATGTATGAAAAAGGAAACGAGCCATTTTTCAGAGACAGGATGCGCGCATTAGGACTTGAACATGTAGAAATTGTTGCGGCGGAAACATTTCCCGAAGGGTATTTCAAGGTATTGGAAGGATTCGATGAGAGTGACATACAAAAAAGAACATTAGTGAAACGGTATCTGGAAAAGGCCGGTGAAAGACTGATCGCATGGAAAGCAACAGGACAAGATGGAAAACGTAAAAAAGGGTGGGACGACAGGCGTATGGAGCAGAGCCAGTTGGGATATAATGATTCTCAACAGCTGGTTGCATTTAGCTGGAATACCCCTACATATACCATGACCCCTCTTTGGATGAGGGTAGATACCTTGGATTTCCAATGGGTTCCTCTATTTCCCAGGATTGATAAATAAGGAGTAGCAAGACAGGAGAAAACAGATGGAAAAGGAAAAGTCGATAGAGCAGACCTTTGCAGAATTGGATCAGATTCTGGCAAAGCTGGAGGATGCGGATACCTCTCTGGAGGATTCCTTCACGTATTATGAGGCGGGGATGAAACTGGTGCGATCTTGTGGAAAGAAGATTGATAAGGTGGAAAAACAGCTGATTGTGCTGCAAGGAGGCGCAGAGGAAGATGGAGAAACTTGAAAGAGCGGATTTGAGAGAGTTGCTGAAGCAGAGAACTCGGGAAGTGGAGGCAGTCATTGAGCGGTATCTTCCGGAGGAGGAGGGATACCAGCGGACAATTTTTGAGGCGATGAATTACAGTGTACGAGCCGGAGGCAAACGGCTGCGACCGATGCTGATGCAGGAGACATATCGGCTGTTTGGCGGCTGTGGGCAGGAGATCGAGCCTTTTATGGCGGCGATTGAAATGATTCATACCTCTTCTCTGATTCATGACGATCTTCCTTGTATGGACAATGACGAGCTGCGTCGGGGCGTGCCTACCACCTGGGTGAAATATGGTTATGATATGGCGGTACTGGCGGGGGACGGACTGCTGATCTATGCGGTTGAGACGGCAGTGAAGGCATGCAAAATGGAGGCAGATCCGGCGGCAGTAGCAAAAGCGATTGGAATCCTGGCCGGAAAGACCGGGATTTATGGCATGATTGGCGGGCAAGTGGTGGACGTGCAACTGACGAATCAACCAATTCCGAGAGAAAAGCTGGATTTCATCTATCGTTTGAAGACAGGAGCTTTGTTAGAGGCTTCCATGATGATTGGCGCTTTATTGGGCGGTGCAGGTGAAAAGGATCGGAAGAAAGTCGGGGAGATAGCTTCTCTTATTGGTGTGGCATTTCAGATTCAGGATGATATCTTGGATGTGACGGCTACTACAGAAGAGCTTGGCAAGCCGGTACGGAGTGACGAGAAGAATCAGAAGACCACCTATGTGACACTGGAGGGGGTCGAGAAAGCACGCCGGGATGTGAAAGAGTTTTCCGATCGGGCGATTGCCTTGTTGCATGAGCTTCCGGGAGAGAATCCGTTCTTGGAAGAACTGATTCGGATGCTGATTACAAGAAATAAGTAAAAGGGGCGACAGGGATGCTATTGGAACAGATAAGAGAACCCCAGGATATCCAGGGGATGAATGCAGAGGAATTGAAAGAGCTGGCAGAGGAGATCCGGCAGTTCCTGATCGAAAAGATCAGTGTAACTGGGGGACATCTGGCATCCAATTTGGGTGTGGTGGAGCTGACAATTGCTCTTTATCTGGCATTTGATCTGCCGCAGGATAAGGTGATTTGGGATGTGGGACATCAGTCTTATACGCACAAGATTTTGAGCGGACGGCGGGAGATGTTTGACGAGTTGCGCCAGTACGGGGGAATGAGCGGCTTTCCTAAGCGAAAAGAGAGTCCTTATGATGCTTTTGACACCGGACATAGTTCCACTTCGATTTCTGCGGGCTTGGGGATCGCACAGGGAAGAGATCTTTTGGGAGAAGATTATGCGGTGGTCTCGGTGATCGGAGACGGCGCTCTGACGGGCGGAATGGCTTATGAGGCTCTGAATAATGCAGCTCGGATGAAAAAGAATTTTATCATTATTTTAAATGACAATAATATGTCCATATCAGAAAACGTCGGCGGAATGTCCAGATACTTAAATGGTATTCGTTCTGGAGCAGGATATAACCGGCTGAAAAAGGACGTGACGGCTACTTTGTTGCGGATTCCTGTGTTTGGGGAGAGCCTGGTAGACAAAATTAGCCGTACCAAGAACAGCATTAAGCAGCTCGTGATTCCGGGAATGTTGTTTGAGAATATGGGGATTACTTATTTAGGTCCTGTGGACGGTCATGATGTGCGGGGGATGACAAAGCTTTTTCGGGAGGCAAGACGGTTAGATCATGCGGTCCTGGTGCATGTAAACACCAAAAAAGGCAAGGGATATGCGCCGGCGGAAAAAAATCCTTCCCGATTTCATGGGGTGGAACCTTTTGATCCGGCTACGGGAAAGCCAAGAAAGAAGAAGATTTATCCTGGTTATACAGATGTATTTTCCAAGAAATTGTGTCAATTGGCGAAGGAGAATCCAAGACTGGTGGCGATCACGGCTGCTATGCCAGATGGGACTGGGCTGAAATCCTTTTCCAGGCAATATCCAGAGCGTTTTTTTGATGTAGGGATTGCGGAACCGCATGCGGTGACTTCGGCAGCCGGGATGGCGGCGGCCGGCTTAAAGCCGGTGGTGGCAGTGTATTCCTCTTTTTTACAGCGTGGCTATGATCAGATTCTTCATGATGTCTGTATTCAGAATTTGCCGGTGGTATTTGCATTAGATCGGGCGGGATTGGTGGGAAGTGATGGAGAGACACATCAGGGGATTTTTGATTTGTCTTATCTGACTTCGATTCCCAACATGACGGTGTTAGCGCCCAAAAACTTGTGGGAACTGCGGCAGGAGTTGGATTTTGCCGTCAATCATTTTGACGGGCCAGTAGCGATCCGTTATCCGCGGGGACAGGCATACCGGGGATTGAGGGAATTTGCTGTTCCTGTGGAGTATGGGAAGGGTGAGATGCTTTTTAGAGGACAGGAAATTGCTCTTTTGGCAGTAGGAAGCATGGTCAGCACGGCGGAGCATGTGCGGGATAAGCTGAAGGAGGAGGGAATTTGCTGTACCTTGGCCAACGGCAGATTTATCAAGCCAGTGGATTCGGAGCTGGTGAAGGAGCTGGCAAATACACACAAGCTGATTGTCACGCTGGAGGAAAATGTACTGCAGGGTGGATTCGGGCTGCAGGTGACGGCGATAATTCATGAATACGCTCCGCAAGTGAAGGTATTGAATATTGCGCTTCCGGATGCGTATGTGGAGCATGGGAATGTGTCGCTTTTGCGGGAGAGCCTGGGGATAGACAGTGATTCGGTGATTCAAAAGATGAGAGAGTTTTATCCGGAGAGATTCAAAAAGTGAGAAATCGGATTCGGTGGATCATGAAAAGAATCAAAGCCGGTGTCTGTCTGAACAGACCGCGAGGGGATTCTGGTATGGCGGTTGGCAGAATACAAGGAAAAATGGCAGAGGTGTGAAATGAAAGAACAGAAGGAACGTCTGGATATTCTCTTGGTGAGCAAAAATTTGGCTCCCTCTCGGGAAAAGGCAAAGGCGATCATTATGTCAGGGATTGTCTATGTAAACGGGCAGAAAGAGGATAAGCCAGGGGCAGTTTTTGGAGCGTCAGCCTCTGTGGAAGTGCGAGGGATGACACTGAGATATGTGAGCCGGGGAGGATTGAAGCTGGAGAAGGCCATAGAATGTTTTGGGGTGTCATTGGCAGAGAAGATCTGTATGGATGTGGGTTCTTCTACCGGCGGCTTTACGGATTGTATGCTGCAAAATGGGGCGCAGAAGGTCTATGCCGTGGATGTGGGGCATGGACAGTTGGATTGGAAGCTGCGCAACGATGAGCGGGTAGTCTGTATGGAGAGGACGAATATTCGGTATGTAACGCCCGAAGATATCACGGATCGAATTCAGTTTTCCTCGATTGATGTCTCTTTTATCTCTCTGACAAAGGTTTTGGGGCCAGTACAGCGGTTGCTGACAGAGAATGGTCAGATTGTGGCTCTTATTAAGCCTCAATTTGAGGCAGGCCGGGAGAAAGTGGGGAAGAAGGGGGTTGTCCGGGAAAAAAGTACACATTTGGAAGTGATCGAAAAAGTGATTGCTTATGCACATAACTTGGAATTTGAAATTTTGAATCTGGATTATTCCCCGATTAAAGGACCAGAAGGCAATATTGAATATCTGATATATTTGCAGAACCAAGGAGGTACGGGGAAAGTCGACAGGGAGTCGATAAAAGATACAGCAGATCCACAAACAGTGGTGGAGGAAGCGCACAACCGATTATAGACAGTCGTTCAGACAACCAAAATGGTTACGACAGGAGATATCAATGAAACATTTTTATCTGATTGCCAATCCCTCGAAACAGGGCACCAGACAGGCGGCAGAGCAGATTACAGATTATCTGCGTGCCCGGGGAGCATTTTGTGAGGGTCATGCTCAAAAAATGCGCCGGGAAGCGGCAGTCTATGGTTATACGGACAAGAGTTGGGTTCCGCCCCAGACCCAGTGTGTGATTACTTTGGGTGGGGATGGTACTTTGATTCAGGCAGCAAGAGATCTGGTGGAGTTACAGATTCCGCTGATCGGTGTGAATATGGGGAACTTGGGATATCTGACCCAAGTGGCTCAGGGAGAGGGTCTGACTCCCATGCTGGATGCCTTATTGGAGGATCGTTTTCGGCTGGAGAGACGAATGATGTTGGCGGGAACGGTGCGTAAGCAAGAGAAGACAAGGGGCGATAACTCAGTGACAGGCTGGGAGATGGGGATTGCCCTCAACGATATTGTCCTTACCCGTAAAGATGTGATGCAGGTGCTGAAATTTCAGGTTTATGTCAATGGAGAGCTGCTGACCGAGTATACGGCAGATGGTATGATCGTGTCAACGCCCACAGGCTCCACAGCATATAATCTTTCGGCAGGCGGACCGATTGTGACGCCGGGAGCAGAACTGATTGTGTTGACGCCGGTATGTCCTCACTCGATTCATTCACGGAGCATCATCCTTTCTCATCGAGATACGGTAGGGATCCGGGTATTGGAGAATGCAGGACAGAAACAAATGGCAGTATTTGACGGAGATCAGGTGATGAATCTAGGGGCTGGAGAGGAGCTGGAGATTCGGGAATCGGATAGCTACACAACGCTGATTCAGCTGAAGGACGTCCCATTTTTGGAGAATATCCGGAAAAAGCTGACACGGGTTTAAGGGGAGACAGACAAATGAAGTTGGAACGACACAGTAAGATTGTGGAATTGATTGGAAAATACGAGATTGAGACGCAGGAAGAACTGGCGGACCGCCTGAAAGAAGCGGGCTTTCGAGTGACGCAGGCTACCGTTTCTCGGGACATCCGGGAGTTGAAGCTGACGAAAGTACAGGGGGAAAATGGCAGACAACATTATGTGGTGATGCAAAACCAAAGTTCATTCAGCGATAAATATATCCGGATTTTGCGGGATGGTTATCTGTCTATGGATATGGCACAGAATATTTTGGTGATTAAGACGGTGTCTGGTATGGCAATGGCAGTGGCGGCGGCTTTGGATGCCATACATTTTTATGAGATTGTAGGCTGCATTGCTGGGGATGACACGATTATGTGCGCCGTAAGAAGTGTGGATGATACGATTGTAGTGATGGATAAGATTCGCAAGCTGGTGACAGAATAGGAGGAGATATGCTGTTAGAGTTGCATGTAAAAAATCTGGCGCTGATCGAGCAGGCGGATGTGGAATTTGGCGATGGACTGAATATTCTTACTGGGGAGACAGGCGCTGGCAAATCGATCATCATTGGTTCTGTCAGCCTTGCCTTGGGGCAGAAAGCTGCCAGAGATATTATCCGCAGCGGTGCAGAGTATGCTTATGTGGAGCTGATATTTTCCATCAATGAGGAGCGCAGGCAAGAACTAAAGAAGCTGGAAGTATTTCCGGATGAAGACGGTCTTCTAATTATTACCCGCAAGATTATGCCGGCCAGGAGTATCAGCAAGATTAACGATGAAACAGTGACTGTGGCACGACTGCGGCAGGTCACAGGGCTTCTTATGGATATTCATGGTCAGCATGAGCATCAGTCTCTCCTGCATATATCCAAACATCTGGAGATTCTGGATACCTTTGCAAAATCCCGTACAGAATTGCTGAAAGCTGAGATTGGAGAGGTTTACCGGCAGTATAAGGCGTTACAGGCGCTTTTAGAAGAAGCGGAAGGCGATGAGGAAAGCCGCAGGCGGGAATCTGATTTTTTGCAGTTCGAGATAGGGGAGATTGAAGAGGCGGAGCTGAAAGCAGGAGAAGAAGAGAGATTGACTGAACAGTATCGAAAATATGTCAATAGCCAGAAGATTCTCGAGAGCTTATCTGTGGCGTATCAGGCGGTGGAGAGTGACAGCCTGGGGCAGGCCATTCATCAGGTCAATGAGGTGGCGGCTTATGATGAGGAATTGAGAGGGATCCGAGATCAGTTATATGATGCAGAGGCGATTTTGAGTGATGTCCACCATGCAATTGGAACTTATCTAGATAACATAAGTTTTGACGAGGAGGAGCTGGCCCAGATACAGCAGCGCTTGGATCAGATTCATAATTTACAGGCTAAGTATGGAAATACGATAGAGCGTATAGAACAAGTATTAGAAGAAAAAAAGGCACGGTTAGAAAAACTGAAAAATTTTGATGAATATCGTAAAAAAAACGAGAAAGAATATCAACAGCTGACGGAAAAACTGGAAAAGTTGTGCGGGAAGCTGTCAAAGGAGCGAAAGGTAGCGGCCAAAGGATTGACGGAACAGATTCACAAAGGATTGGTAGATCTGAATTTCTTGGATGTGGAATTTGCAATGGAGTTTCGGCGGCTGAAACATTATACAGCACTGGGATACGATGAGGCGGAATTTGTGATTTCCACGAATCCGGGGGAGCCAAAGCGTTCTCTGGGTATGGTGGCTTCCGGTGGTGAGCTGTCTCGGATTATGTTGGCGATCAAGACTGTGCTGGCAGACAGCGATGAGATTCCCACTCTGATTTTTGATGAGATTGACACGGGCATTAGCGGCAGAACAGCTCAGAAAGTATCGGAGCAACTTGCTGTCATTTCCCGAAGCCATCAGGTTATCTGCATCACGCATTTGCCTCAGATTGCCGCCATGGCAGACTGCCATTTTGAGATCGCTAAGTCAGCAACCGGAGGCAAGACTACAACTAGGATCCGCAAGCTGGATACAGAGGATATGGTGGAAGAGCTGGCCCGGTTACTGGGGGGAGCCAGGATTACGGATGCCGTGCGTCAAAATGCCAGAGAGATGAAGGCTTTGGCCGAAAATCCCAGGGATATTTGCTAAGAAGATTGAATTCAATGAGAGGAACGGAAGAATTTTTATAGTTGATGGAATAAAAACAAAAAAATGACAGTGTGAAATCTGCAATTTTTCACATACTAGAAAGGAGCTGAAAGGCTCCTTTTTGCTATCCTTTTACAAATCGTTTGAGAAAGAGGAGGTATGTGAGATGGCGGGAAAGAAAAGAAAGAAAAATCCGTTTCGCCGGTGCTTGATAGGGACATTTTGGTTGAGCTTGCTGTTTACGATAGGATTTACCTGGTATTATGTGGAACGAAGAGTCCCCGATCGTTTGAGTGTGGTAGTAGATGAGAAAGAAGAATTTGATTTTGCCCTGCCGTTCCAGGTAACGCTTTTGAGTGAGAGTGAGGAAGTGGTGTTGGGAAATGAGTCCAACATTCCTTCTGATGAAATTCGGTTGAATGTAGATGAGCCTTTTTCCCTATATGCCAAGAATTTGGGAAGTTATCGTTTGGGACTTAAGCTATTTGGCAAATTTCAGTTCAAGGAAATTCAACTAGATGTGGTAGACACCCATTATGCAGTTCCTTGTGGGGTACCAGTGGGAATATATCTGCGTTCTAGCGGGGTGATGGTGATCGGAACCGGTCGCATTCGTTGCCAGAGTGGGGAAGAGGTAGAACCAGCTTATGGTATCTTGCAATCCGGCGATTATATAGAAGCAATTAACGGAGAACCGTTGAGAGATAAAGAGGCATTAATCAGCAATCTGAATCACAATGGAGAGCAGGAAGCAGTGTTGCGGGTGCGCAGAGACGGGGAGGAGTTGGAGATCCGAATGAATCCGGTTCAAGCTGCTGATGGTAATTATAAGCTGGGAGCCTGGGTAAGAGATGATACGCAGGGGATTGGGACACTGACCTATGTGGACACCAACGGCAATTTCGGCGCATTGGGACATGGAATCAGCGACAGCGATACGGGAGAGGTAGTAGAAATCAATGAGGGCGCTTTATATGAGACCGAAATCATGGGGATTGAGAAAGGAAGTGCCGGTAATCCAGGAGTGATGGCAGGGGTTATCTATTATGGGCCGGGGTCCCGCCTGGGTTCTATCGAGGCAAACACTCAAGTGGGAATCTTCGGAAAGGTTAATGAAAAGATGCAGAAGTCCCTGCTGGGGGAAGCCGTGGAAATCGGCTATCGACAGGATGTGAAAAAAGGACAGGCGTGGATACGCAGTAATGTTTCCGGAGAGACGAGGGATTATGAGATTGAAATCCAGCGAATTGATTATAATCCGATCCAGGAGAATAAAAGCCTGGTAATCCGGGTAGTGGATGAGGAGCTGTTACATTTAACTGGCGGCATTGTTCAGGGAATGAGCGGTAGCCCGATTTTGCAAAATGGAAAACTGGTGGGAGCGGTAACCCATGTATTTGTTCAGGATTCGACGAGAGGATATGGGATATTTGTCGAGGACATGCTTCGACACTGAGAAAGAATTGCTCGTCACCCAACATCATGCCATTTCGATAAGCAGTGGCAAAGGGTACGCCAAGGAAGAGGGGAGAGAAGCAACAAGAAATTCTCTGCAAAATCAAAATATCACAGATGATTTCCTATTGCTTCTCGCCCCTCTTCCTTGGTTGATTTTCCCATTTCATTATCTAAATGACATGGGGGTGGCTACCCCGCTTTTTTGACAACTTTAGCTTTCACAATTACTTATCAATATTACTAGGATTAAAAAAGTCTGAATAAGACGTTTGGATCCTGGTTTTTTATTTTTTAAACAGGACATTGATTTAAGCATCTGTTGGCGGTATAATATAGAATATATCGGAAGATATATTCCATTATATTAAAGAAATGTTCAATTAGGGAAGGAAGATTATGAAACAGCAGAGAAAATTGTTAGTTGCAGTAATGGGAGCAGTATGTTTGTTTGCGCAGCCGGTGTTGGCTGCAGGTTCGGGAGATGCTTTGGAGAGTGCGTTTAGAGTGAGGCAAGAAGCGAGCGGTTCCGAAATGCCGATACAAGAGCCAGGTAGCGAGGGAAGTGCGATGGTGGTATCCGGTGAGGAAACGGTTCAGACTTCGACAGTAATTGTGGCAGGACAGAGCAACGAATCGCAGAATCAGGGTCCTGCATTCCAAGCGGCGGAGGAAGAGGCCCGGCGAATCGCTGAAGAAGAGGCGGCTAAGCAGGCGGCAGCGGAGGAGGCAGCCAGACAAGCAGCGGAGGAGGCGGCGCAGCAGGCGGCAGCGGAAGAAGCTGCCCGGCAAGCAGCGGAAGAGGCGGCTAAGAAGGCGGCAGAAGAAGCCGCTCGGCAGGCGGCAGCGCAACAAGAGGGAGGCCGGGTGATCGATCCGTCCAGACCGATGGTGGCTCTTACCTATGATGATGGTCCACAGCCGTCGGTGGGTAACCGTATCATGGACTGTATGGCACAATATGGCGGAAGAGCAACCTTTTTTATGGTGGGAGAACGGGTGGGGTCTTATACCTCAGAAGTTCGGCGGATGGTTGCGGAGGGGCACGAAGTGGCCAATCATTCTATGAATCATAAATATCTCCAGAAACAGGGAGTGGCAGAGATTCAGGCACAGGTAAACCAGTGTAACGATGCTATAGAGGCTGCCTGTGGGGTTCGTCCGCGGTTAATGCGGTTGCCCGGAGGCAATTATAATGCAACCGTGCTGGCAAATACTCATATGCCAATGATTCAGTGGAATATCGACACAAAAGACTGGAAGACAAAGAATGCTCAGCAGACAATCCAAACAGTATTGAGTCAAGTCAAAGATGGAGATATTATCTTGATGCATGAACTATATGGGGCTACTGGTGATGCATCCATGCAGCTTATTCCAGAGCTGACAAACCGGGGATTTCAGCTGGTGACAGTCAGTGAAATGGCGGCGGCCAAAGGGTACACGCTGGAAGCTGGAAAGTTGTATTCTTCATTCCGGTAAGAAAAGTTACAACATTCCGGCAATCATAGGAAGTGTCAGACTGACGGCGGAAACATAAGTGACTAACAAAAGCCCAGCCAAAATAGCGATATAGTATACCAACATATGAGGCATCACTCTGGCAAGGGAGGTTTTCCCAACTTTGATAGCGACAAATAAGGTATTGCCTACTGGCGGGGTGATGTTACCAATACATAGATTATACACCAGAATCAGGCCAAATTGGATGGGACTCATGCCAAAGGTCTTTACCACAGGTAAAAATAGGGGAGTAAAGATTAAAATAGCAGGAGTTACATCCATAAAAGTTCCGGCAATCAGTAGAATTCCATTCATGATAAGCAATATAATGACAGAATTGTCAGTTAGGCCAAGGAGAGCGGCAGAGATTGCCTGAGGGATCTGAGTAAAAGCCATAACCCAACCCATAATATTGGAAACGCCGATCAAAAATACGATCATACCGCTCATTTTGGCACTGTCGGTGACAATGTGCCAGAAAGTTTTCCAGGAAAGACTCCGGTAACAAATACTCAGAATTAAGGCGTAGACAACCGCGATAGCAGAGCCTTCGGTGGCAGTAAAGACTCCGATAATGATTCCACCGATAACGACAATAATCAGGGATAAAGCCGGGATGGCACGTAGAGTGGCACAGAGCAGATTTTGCCAGTCGAATTTTCCGGGAATTCCCTGATAGCCGTTTCTTTTGGCGATCATTACCGCAACCAATATACAGCAGGCGCTCCAGATGATGCCAGGGATATATCCAGCCAAAAACAAGGCGGCCACAGAGGTTCCTCCAGAGACCAGAGAATAGGTGATCAATGCATTGGAAGGAGGAATCAGCAGACCGGCTGGAGCAGAAGCACCATTGGTGGCAGCACATAAGGCCGGATCATAGCCCTGTTCCTCCTCTCCCTCCCGAACCATGCTGCCTACGGCCGCTGCCGCGGCAGATGCGGAGCCGGAAATAGCACCGAACAGAGCATTGGCGCCCACATTAGTTACCAGCAAAGAGCCAGGGAGTTTTCCCAAGATGGCCAGCACAAAGTCAACCAGTCGTTTGGCGATACCTCCTTGGTTCATCAGATTTCCGGCCAGAATAAAAAAGGGAATGGCAGTAAGACTGAACTTACTCATGCCAACGAAGATTCTCTGAGAAGCAGTCAGGACGGAAACATCCAGTGGAACTACTTGTAAAATAGCAGCCAGGGAGGAGATACCGATGGCATAGGAGATAGGTACTCCCAGGACTAAGAGGATAGCCAGTACCCCGAGAATAATGAGTAAGGATTGAATTGCCATATTACGCCTCCTTTCCCGCTTTTTCAGCGGCTTGAACCATCTCATTTACAGATTCTAATTCGATTTTTCCGGTAATGATTTCCACAATATTCAAAATAGTATAAATAATATTTAAGATGCCGCTTACAGGGAGTACCAGGTAGAAAAAGCCGATGGCGATTCCCAGAGAAGATGTCATCTGTCCCATGGCCAGATCGGTAATCTGAATTCCGCCGAATACCAGAATAACTCCGGCAAAGAGACAGGCTATGATTTCAGAAAAGATGGCTAGGAATTTTTTCCCTTTGTGATTGATGCGATCCATGAGCAAAGGAATATTCATATGTCCGCGTTCGCCTACAACGAGAGAAGAGCCGAAAAGAGCCATCCAGGCAAACAGATAAGATACCAGCTCTTCAGACCAAGAGGAAGGATTTTTCAGCACATAACGGGTCAGAACTTGCCAGCAAGTGAGGAGGACCATGGCTAAAAAGCTTCCTCCGGCTAAAACATTTAAAATTTGATTTAAAAATTTTCTTAATGGATTCATAGAGATCTCCTATTCTGTGATTGTAGGATAAAGGGCGTTATATTCTTGAATGGCATCATAAATGGGCTGAATATGGGGATTGTTTTGCAGTACAGAACGATGTAGTGGAGCACAAGCTTCTACAAAAGGTGCCTGATCCGGATAGAGAAATTGGACTTTTTGTTGCTCGGCTGCTTTTTTTCTGGCAGCATCAACAGCTTTGACCCACTCTTCCCGCTGTATCTGATTGATCCGACGATAGCCTTCTTCAAAGATAGCGAGTTCCTCATCAGATAAGCTCTGAATAAAAGCATTGTTGGCAATCAAAATATCAGGAACCATTTGATGCATGTCATAGGAGTAGTACTTACAGACATCTCCATGACCATTGTCGGTCAATGCCATTTCATTATTTTCTGCTCCATCAATGATATTAGACTGCAAGGCTGTATAAACGTCGCCAAATCCCATGGGAGTGGCGGAACCGCCCAGAAGACGCATCATCTCAATGTTGGTGGGGGATTGTTGAACACGTATTTTCAATCCTTTTAAATCAGCTGGACTTTTCACCGGTTTGTTGACTGTGTAAAAATTTCGGGTGCCTGCGTCTAACCAGGTAACAGCGGTAAAGCCGGCTTTCTGGGTAGCCGTGAAGATGGGGGTGGTGATTTGAGGATCATCCATGGCATGATGATAGGAATCTGCGCTGGCAAACAGATAGGGTAAATTAAAAATCTCGTAATTTTTGCTGAATGTTTCCAGGATAGCATTGCTGGCAATGCAATAATCGATAGCGCCGGTCTGGGTCAGCTGTACCATGTCGGTCTGAGACCCCAGAAGTTCACTGGGATATACTTCCACAATATAACGGTCACCAAGGTGTTCATTGATGTAGTTTTGAAAGGCAGTCAGTGCAATATGGGTTGGATGATTGGTGGACTGGTTGTGCCCAATACGGACAATACGGCGGTGGGGAACAGAACTACAACCAGTTAGCGGAAGAGCAATTGCTATAAAAATTGTTAAAAAAAGAAAATTAAGTAAGAAATGTCTCTGGTATATTCGTTTCATCGATGATTTACAACCTCCTTTTGTGAAAATTTGGTTAGATGGTTTCTCTATACAGTATTTGTATATTTTTCAGTTTTTTGCTGGAAAGAAGAGGAAGATAATAGGAATGCGGGAGCAGAAGATTTTGCGTAAAGGCAGACAGAAAAAGCCCCATCCGCTTGCGGGGAAGCTTTTGGATGGGACTTTTGACGATAAAGAATATGAATTATAGAAGGGCTCCCTTCTTATCTGTTTGCAGGCAGAGTTTTCCCTGAAACATGCTTCCATCTTCTGTTAGACGGTATAGCTCACCTTTCCATACGACCCATTGATTCTTTACCATGGCACCATCACTGCCAAGATAATACCATTTTCCGTCGGATCCGGTTTTCCAGTCATCTTGGATCATCATTCCGGCGCCATCAAACCAATACCAGTTTTTTCCGTCCATATACCAGTCATTACGCACGGGTTTACCCGTATTTCCTAAGTAAAAACGCCATCCGCCATCTTCTTCGATCCATCCGGACTTTTTTTCTGGCAAAGGATTAATTATATTATAATATAAAGCGATGGTCTCGGCTTCTGCTTTGGCAAGCCAGTGGATATTGCTTTCTTCCATCAGCCATTTTGTTATTTGGGAATTGGTATGGAAGGAATTTTCCAAAATCAATCCTGGCGTTCCTACGGCAGTAGCTCCCCGCAGTACGCCATAATAATCTCCTTTTTTTCCGCGTCGATGTTCGATACGGGCTTTTTGGCGTGTCCCGATCACCCGCTCCACGCACTGAGCTAACGCCATACCGATCCCATCTGCACTGCCGTCAATGGCGCAATAGGCAGCAGGATAATCTACATTATCATTTACGATAGTTCCCACAGCATTGGTGTGATCGGAGATAAATAACGCGCAATCGCGGGAGGCGGCGCCTCTGCTGTAAAGGCCGCGATCCTTTTCTTGATCGCTGCGGGTGGTGATTACTTCAATTCCGTACTCCTCCAGATATTTTTTCTGCAGCAAGTGCAGCTTCCAGGTCAATTCAGATTCATAATACCGGTTGTCCGCCGGACTCTGATTATATTGGCCATAGTGACCGGCATCAATACAAATTTTCATAGATGATGATTCCTTTTTTCTGTTTTTTCTATCATATGAAAAATTAAGACAAGAGGATACTTTTTTAAAGAGAAGGAAAGATGTTAGTTTTTGCCCTTGTCCCTGGAAGGCAATATATGGTACTATATAAGGAACAGGAGGTGATACTATGGCAAGAAAATCTGTTCTTGTAACTGGCGCTTCTCGGGGGATCGGAAAGGCCATTGCGGTAAAATTTGCCAAAAAGGGTTATAATGTTATCATTAATTGTGCGCACAGGGAATCTGAGCTTTTACAGGCTCAGAAAGAGATTGAGAATTATCAGGTATCCTGTACTGCTTTTCTGGGAGATATGGGTGATCGGACCATCTGTGAAAAGTTATTTAGCCTGATTCGTAAGCAGTATGGTTCTCTGGATGTGCTCGTCAACAATGCCGGCATTGCTTACATTGGTCTGCTGCAAGATATGGCGGGCAGTGACTGGGAACGCATTCTGAACACCAATTTGACATCAGTTTTTAATTGCTGTAAATTGGCAATCCCTCTGATGCTTTCGGCAAAGCAGGGGAAAATCATCAATATTTCTTCTGTTTGGGGGAATGTCGGAGCATCTTGTGAGGTGGCTTATTCTGCTACAAAAGGGGGCATCAATGCATTCACCAAAGCGCTGGCAAAAGAACTGGCTCCTAGCAATATTCAGGTAAATGCGGTGGCCTGTGGTGCAATCGATACAGAGATGAATCAATGGATGGAGGAAGATGATCTGATCGGTCTGGTGGAGGACATTCCCACGGGACGTCTGGGGCGGGCAGAGGAAGTCGCAGATTTGGTCTATCATTTGGGGTATAAAAATGCTTATCTTACTGGGCAGGTGATTGGGCTGGATGGGGGATGGATTTGAGATTAAGAATTCCTAAAACCCCTGCCTTTTGGTAAAAATGAAACGAAAATATACAAACTCACTCCGCTCAAACCGTGTATATTTTCGTTTCAACGCCAAATTCAAGGATTTAAGGACTTCTAAATCTCTGCAAAGTCAAAAGGAACAGACCATTTTTTGGTGTAGTTTTTGAAAAATTAGAATCGGCGGATCGGATCCTCTCTGCCGTCGGTCTTTTCAATTTTCCGCACAGTCACATAATAGCTGTAAGTTTCATTTGCTTGTACTAGCACCCGATCTCCGACCTTTTTATGCAAAATGGCTCTACCAAGAGGGGATTCTGTGCTGATCATATTGTTCATAGAGTTTCCCCGGATACTGGTGACTAACTTGTATTCTTCCTCCTCGTCGTCATCCTCCATATACAAGATAACGGTGTTGTTTAAACCGATCTCATCTTCACGGGATTCTTCCGAGATGATGATGGCATTTTTCAACATGTTTTCCAAATACCGGATTCGACTTTCATTTTGATTTTTTTCTCGTTTCGCGGCGTGATACTCAAAATTTTCACTGAGATCTCCATGGGCCCGCGCTTCCTTTACTGCTTCCAGACATTCTTTGCGCACCACCAGTTTTCGATGTTCAATCTCTTCTTCAATCTTTTTGACATCACTTTTTGTCAGCTTTTCCCGCATTTTTTCTGCCTCCCATGTCATAATCTGTGAATCTTTTGCATGTTTCCCTATCGCCTATCCACGGAATCGGTTAATGCAGGCAAAGATTTCCTGTCTGCGTGGCTTTGCCAGTCCACAGGGGACATAGGAGCTGCAAAAAGGCTCCCAGCCCTGTTTATCGAGCATATCTGCCAATAGCTGCACAGTTTGACGAACGGATTTTTTTCCGTCGATAATCTGTTCTAAACCAAAGCGAAGAAGATGAGCCAAGGCATTGGTTTGTTCGGAGTCGGCAAGCTGTTCGACATAGCGCATGTCGATGGTTTCTTTGTCTAGAGAGAAGGAATCTTTGCCAAAGGTTTTGATCTTCATATGCTCATGACGGCTGTCACGACCGTCACCATAGCCTACCCGCCCGCCTCGTCCGCCTCGGCGATTGTCACTGGCTCCCCCGCGTCCGCTACGTTCGGATACAGGCAAAGCGCGGGTAAAATCGGGGAGGGTAAAGTTTGGTGCCTGGATTCTCGGAGCAGAGTGATTCTGACAGAGCAGCTTTACGGAATCCGTGATATCGACGGGCCGGTAGCAGTCCATCTGCAGGATTTTGTCGGCGATATAGAAGAAAGCGCCAGAACTGCCGGCCACTAGGATTGTGGATATGCCAGCCTTTTCATATAAGTCCCGAGCACGTTCTAAAAATGGGGTAATGGGCTCTTTTTCACGACTGATGACTTGTTGCATAAAGTCATCTCGCACCATAAAGTTGGTGGCGGAAGTGTCCTCATCGATCAGAAATAACCGGGTATGGGCCTCCACCCCTTCCATGATTCCGGCGGCCTGGGAGGTACTGCCACTGGCATCCGGAGTATGAAAGGCAGAAGTATTCTTTTTGTTGGGCAGATCATTAATAAACAGGGAAATATCCACATTACGAATAGAACGTCCATCTTCTGCCCGAAGCTTGATGGCCGTATCGTCCGTGATCACATATTCTCGTCCATCTCCAGAGATATGGTTATAGACACCCATCTGCAGGGCCTCGAGTAAAGTGGACTTTCCATGATAACCGCCGCCGACAATCAAGGTGATACCCTGAGGGATGGCCATACCCTTGATCTCACCCTTATGAGGAAGGGAAAAAGTTCGTTCCATCGCAGCCGGAGAAGTGAACGGAATGCTGTCTTTTAAAGGCAGATCCGATACTCCGCTTTTTCTGGGAAGAATAGAACCGTTGGCGACAAAGGCCACCAGGTTTTCTTCTTTTAGAATTTCACGGATGGCCGCCTGATCCTCGGCCAAAAAGACTGTACTCTCCACTTTTTTTGCATCCAGGCGACGATAAAAAAAGCAGCTTTCCACACATCGGGGAAGAAAATCAAAGAGTATCTTGTCCAATTCACCGGCATTGATCGTGCGGCCAAAGGCAGGAAAGCCGATGTGAAAGCGGGCGATGATTTTGGAATCCATAATCTGACAGGCGCTGCGCTCCAATACTTCCTGGCCACAGCGAGTAATGGACATCAGACCGCTTTTGCCGGATCCTTTGGCTTTGAAGTTGAAATCTTCAAACAGAGAGGAAAGTTTTCTGGTCAGAAAATCCTGAAGGGCAATGCGGGCACAGTCCCGGCTGTATGTGGCAGCAGGAAAGCCGGCATCTTTATGGGCAATTTCCACATGGAGACTGGAAGGAGAAGCAAAAGGATCTCCCTGCACATGGTCGATAAAGAGGGTGTAACTGCCAAAATGATAGGCGCCTGCTAAGGACTTGTAAGCCGGATAACTTTTATGGTCAATGGAACGCAGCAAAGTGCGTAGTTCATTGGATGATTTCATGGTAATCTCCTTTATGATGATGATATATCTATCATCATAAAACAAATTGGTAAAAGTTGCAACTATTTGTGAAGCTTGTTACTGTGCAGTTACTCATCAAAACCATTCCATACTGGTTTGCCCGGATAATGCATAGCCTTTTCTTCTCCACGGAGAATACGTAAAGCGCCTTGCGCCATGGCTTCCTGTTCAAACTCTCCTGGATAGACCGTCACAGGAGCGATCCACTCACAGCATTCCCGGATCTGTTTTACCATATCCGGAAAACGAACCAGACCACCGGTGAGCAAGATTCCATCGACGTTTCCTTTCAGTACAGTGCTCATGGAACCAATCCATTTATTGATTTGATAGATCATAGCATTCCATACTCGTATTGCTTTGGGATCACCTTCTTCGACCAGTTTATGAACCGCGTCCGAATTGGAAGTTCCAAAATAACTGCTCAGGCCACCTGTCTGACTGCATAAGGATTTTAGTTTGTCCAAATCGCCGGCTTCAAAATAGCGGAGTAGATCGGTCACAGCCATGGAACCCATCCGTGTGGGAGAAAAAGGACCCTCCCCGCCACCGGCATTATTGCCGTCAATCATCCGCCCTTTTTGATGAGCAGTGATAGAGATCCCCCCATCGATATGACAGACGATAAAATTGCAACTTTCGTAATTTTTTCCAATTCTCGATGCGTGCTTTCGGGCAGTTGCCTTCAGATTCAATGCATGAGTGCCGGATCTGCGGTAAATACCGTCAACGCCGGTCACACGCGCTACATCCCATAATTCATCCACTACTGGCGGATCCATCATCAACATCTGTCCGCCATAATGTCGATACAAAAGCTCTGCCATCTGTACTCCCAGCATCGATGCGTGATTGACGCCCCCTTTGGATGCTTTCGTATCCTGAATCAGGCGTTCATCAATCTGATAAATGCCACTGACAATCGGAAAACATCCACCACCTCTTCCTACAATGGCATCAATTCCGGTCAGATCGATATGGTTGTCTATAAGAAACTGTTTTACCACATTCATCCGATAATCCAATTGGTCATTAATTGTGGGAAACTGTTTTAATACTGATGAATCATGAAAAACATCCGTAGTAAAAAGACAGTTTTCATTTTCAAATAAAGAGAGTTTTGTAGAGGTGGAGCCTGGATTGACTACAAAAATTCTATATTTCTGATGATTCTTGTCCATGATTACTCACTTTCTGTATTTCTACTGTTTTTTTGTTATCAGTATAGTCTCGTTTCTCACATTATTCAATAGATAAATGGATCTTCTGACGATTATTGACAAAGGGTACGCCAAGGAAGAGGGGCGAGAAGCAACAAGAAATCATCTGCTCCTTTTTCCGGTTTCGAGATTAAGAATTCCTAAAATCCCTGCAAAGTCAAAATATCGCAGATGATTTCTCGTTGCTTCTTGCCCCTCTTCCTTGGCTGATTTTCTCGTTTCTTTATTATTTAAATGATTACTATGAGATCTGATCTTTTTCCATCATAATATCTAAAATCGTTTTGTCGGTTTGTATCATACCGGGATTGCTTACTCTTCCCATGTTGCGAATGGCCTGTTCTGGAGTACAGTCACAGATACCGTCTGTAGGCTGGAGAACCACATCAGAGATGGCCAGGGAAGCACACATGATGGCAGCGTTGGTGGCGGTAGCCAGCTTTAAGGCACAGCCGATTTTTCCTCCGTCGCAGATCATACCGGTCAGATTGCCGCTCATGTTGATGATGGCATTGCCAATTTGTTCATCGCATCCGCCCATCAGCCAGACCATAGCGGCAGCGGCGGCAGTTGCGGCAGAGACTCCGCAGCCGCAGGTGGCGGATAGCTTCCCTGTATACATTTTGATATATATGTTCAACGCATGAGAGAAGGCCAGAGCCTTTACCAGTTGCTCATTGGTGGAACCCAAATGCTTGGCCATTTCTACTACTGGAATAATTGCTGTGATACCATGATTTCCACTTCCGGCGCTGCTCATGACAGCATAAGGGCAGCCACTCATACGACCTTCGGCACTGCTGGCAACCCGAATCATGGTGCGGGTAAAGAGACTATCTCCAAAAACATTGCCCGTTAACTGCTTTTGTAAGGAAGAGGCAATACCGATACCTAAGGGGTGTTCTAACCCATAATCTGCTAGTCTTTCGTTCATTTCCATGCCGTTTAGCATTTCCGCCAATTCACTTTCGGTACATTGTTCAACGATTGCTTTGATTTCCGAAACCGTCATGGTCATCAGTTTTTCATGGATTTCATCATGGGAACAGGTAGTGTATTCCTTTTGTAGAAGGACTTCGTTATTTTTCTTAGTAAAGATAATATTGGAATGCGTGTTGCGGATTTCACTGATTCCGATTCCGGAAGTGGTGATAATCTCTGCTCTGGCATACAGTTGAGTTTCGTTTTGATTGATCATGACGATGACATGATGATCTTCCACCAGCCGGATGGCATCCTGGCTAATCTGGGGAGTGATATCTTCCAAAAGCTGCAATTGCTTTTCTGGATTGCCAAGACAGGCACCCAGGGCAGCAGCATATTTTAAGCCTACTTTTTGAAAACCAGGAATCCCGACGCTCATGCCGTTTTTATAAATGCCAGGGTTGACTTCCATCTTAATAGACACCACATCTCCTCCGATTGCATGCCAGGCATCTGCCGCAGCTAAGGCGACGCATACCGGCTCCGTACAGCCAAGTGCCGGTACAACCTCCTGGTGAAGTAATTGAAGTAATTCTGCTTTTGTGATCATGGGTAACTCCTTTCCTCTCTGAAATAGAAAAATAAATGTGTTGTTTTTGGCGAAATATTCCTCCCAGTGAACAAGGGGCACATGCCCTATAGTAAGGCAGAAACTAATTATATTAAGTAGCAAAAAACGTGCCAAAAGTGACGAACGGCGGCGGGCCCTCTCAGTGGAGTGTATATCTTCTGGAAATCGATAACCAATACGAGAGAGAAATCGATCATTCAAGAGGAATAAGAGAAAATCCAGGAAAAAAATCTTGAAAAAAGAAATCGGTATGAGAAAATGGTTATATAAGATGAATAAAATGGTTGAAAATAATAAAATGGTTAAATAATGTTTGTAGGAAATAAGAAAAAGGAGACAGATAAAATGCAAAAGAAAAAGATTACCGTTGTTTCTCTGGATCCCAGGGCGGGTGCTTCCTATGCGGGAGAAGTGCAAAGCTTGTTTGGGGATTATGCAGACATTTCCATGTTCAATGTGATGGATGGTTCTGCGATGGGAATATTAGAATGGGCAGACTTATTTGTGATATCGACAGATGCCTATGGTTCGGCAGAAGAGGTGGCCCGGCATGTTCCTATCGGGTGTCAGACAATGGCAGTGGAAGTATCTTTTCGGTGGAATGAACTGCGAAAGCTGAAGGAGATTCCGGAGGGAAGCAGAGTCCTTTTTGTAAATATGACACAAACAATGGCCAGGGAGGCGATCGCACAACTGAATCAGTTTGGAATCAATCATATTCACTTTATTCCGTTTTATCCGGGGGCAGTTCTGGAGGAAGAAGTTCATATCGCAGTAACGCCGGACGAGATGCGTTATGTTCCGGAATTTGTTGAAAAAAAGATTAACTTAGGACAACGGCCGTGTACTTCTGGTATGATGATTGAGATCGCGTTGCGGCTGGATCTGGAACACCTTTTAGAGACGGATAAGTTTCAGAAATATTTTCAGATGATTGCTACCAGTAATTACAGCTTTGATCAGATGTTTAGCCGTTCGATTCGTTTGGAAAGCCAGTTTCATATTTTGATGGATATTTTGGAAGATGGCATTATCGGTATCAATGAAAAGGGAGAGATATTTGCCTGTAATAAACAGGCAGAAGAGATTACGAAGGTCAGTTCTTCCTTAATTGTAGGAAAACGCTGTGATGAAGTCTTTTCTTATATTCCTTTTTTGAAATGTCTGTTAGAAAAAAGAAGAATTCCAGTAAAGATGATTAAGATGAATGGCGTCAATGTCAGTATGGAGGTGGTGCCAGTCTTACGGCAGGAGAACTGCATCGGGGCATTTGCCAGGTTGCAAAAGTTTAATGAAGTCGAGGTACGGCAGAATGAGCTGCGTAATCAATTGATGAGCAAAGGACATGTGGCAAAATATGGCTTTGATGATGTGATTGGAGAGTCGGATGCAATTCAGAAGACAAAGATGGTATTGGAGCGGATGGCAGCCAGCGAGAGCCCGGTTCTTCTGATTGGGGAGACTGGCACGGGAAAAGAGCTGTTTGCCCATGCGGTTCATCGGGCTTCTTGTAGAAAAGATGGACCTTTTATCGCCATCAATGTGGCGGCAGTGCCGGAGAACCTTCTGGAAAGTGAGCTTTTTGGTTATGAAGAGGGAGCATTTACCGGAGCAAAGAAGGGAGGTAGGCCGGGGTTGTTTGAATTCTCCCATAAAGGGACTCTGTTTCTGGATGAAGTAGAGGGCATGAGTCAGGCGCTCCAGGTGAAGTTGCTGCGAGTGCTGCAAGAGCGGGAAATCATGCGGGTAGGAGGCAACCGGGTCATAAAAATTGACGTGCGTATTGTGGCAGCCACCAATGAATCCCTGGAAGAGAAGGTGGAAGAGGGCAGTTTTCGGAGGGATCTTTATTACCGGTTGAATACTCTTCCCATAGTGATTCCGACCTTGGCGGAACGAGGGGAAGATATGTTTCTGATTATGGAAAGCATGAAGCGGGAACTGGGCGGCGGCTTTGTGCTGACAAAGCCGGTGAAGGACTTCCTCAGAAGCTATTCCTGGCCGGGAAATATCCGGGAATTGCGAAATGTGGTAGAATACTTTATCTATACCGGACAATCAGAAATAACAATAGAAGAACTGCCGCCCACGGTTTTTCGAAGACATTCGGTGAAACTTAGGCCAATTACGGTATCACAGCCAACGCTAGACACGAAAACCTCATGGGCGAAAAAAGAATTCTCTGCATATTGGTTTATACTCGAGCAGTTATACCAGGCGTCAGAAAAGAACATTTCCATCGGAAGAGAACGAATTCTGACCGAGGCAAAAGAAAAACACTTACCATTATCCCAGCAAGAAGTAAGAAAAATTTTGTCCGATATGGCAGAGCAGGGTCTAGTCTATATTAGCCGGGGAAGAGGAGGGAGCCGCCTGATGCCTGCTGGAAGAGATTTATGGGAGACGCACAATATGGTAGACAGAAGACTCATACGGACGTAGGATCCCGTCCTGCCGTTTCTGGTAGTTGCTGATTAGTAAACGGGTTTTTGCATGAATATCATCGGATACACAAGCCGGTAAAGGAAGATTTTGGTCAGTGAAGTTGCAGAGTACGATAAGCTTTTCGCTATCTAGGGTTCGGGAATATACGAACAGTTCTTCACTTTCCGGCGCCAACAGTTCGTAGGTTCCGTAGACAATGATATCCATGGTGTGTCTGAGCGAGATCAACTGCCGGTAATACTGGAAAACGGAATTCGGATCCGGAAGCTGTTGCTGTGCACAGATCTCTTTATAATTGGGATTAACCGGGATCCAAGGGGTTCCGGTGGTAAATCCGGCATTGATGCTATTTTCCCACTGCATTGGCGTCCTGGCGTTATCCCTTCCGATTTTTTTGAGATATCCCAATACCGTTTCTGGTGCTTCTCCAAAGATTTCGGTAATTTCTTGATAGGCATTTAAGGATTCAATATCACGATAATCTTCCAGAGAATCAAAATAGGCGTTTGTCATTCCCAATTCCTCACCTTGGTAGATATAAGGAGTCCCTTTCATCATATGAAGGCAGGTTGCCAGCATCTTTGCAGAAAGAACCCGGTATTGCGGAGTGTCGTTACCAAAACGGGAGACAGCCCTTGGCTGATCGTGGTTGGACAGATATAGACTGTTCCATCCTCTTCCCTCCAGTCCGGTCTGCCATTGGGAAAGAATCCGTTTCCAAGTGGAAAGCGGCATTTTCTTCTGATCCCATTTTCCATATCGCCCTGGGTGCTGGGGATCGCCGTCAACATGCTCGAATTGAAAGATCATGTTTAGTTCATGAGTATCGTTTCCGGCATAGAGTGCGGCATCTTCTACGGAAGCACCCGGCGTTTCCCCTACGGTAATCAGCGGATATCGAGACAGTACTTTCTGGTTCATTTCGCGCAAGTATTCGTGTACTCTGGGACCATTCTGGTAGAAGGGTTCGCCGTTTCCGTACTGGCCATCTCTTTTTTCACCGTCGGGAAGTCCGGGGACTTTTGAGATCATGCTGATCACATCCAGACGGAAACCATCGACTCCCTTTTTGCACCACCAGTCCATTGTTTCAAAGACCTTCTCACGGACGGCTGGATTTTCCCAATTCAGATCGGGTTGTTCCGGGGCAAATAGATGCAGGTAATATTGGCCGCGTGTTTCGTCATAAGTCCAGGCGCTTCCGCCAAAGGAAGCGCCCCAGTTATTAGGCGGCTTTCCGTTTTCTTGCCCGTCTCGCCAAAGATAGTAATCCCGATAAGGATTTTTGGCATCTGTACTTTTTTTACTTTCCAAAAACCAGAAATGTTGATTTGATGTATGGTTGACTACCAGATCCATCATAATTTTAATTCCCAGAAAATGCGCCTTTTCTAACATCCGGTCAAAATCCTCCATGGAACCGAATTCTTCCATAATATCCTGATAATCTGAGATGTCATAACCATTATCCACATTTGGGGAACGATATATCGGCGAAAGCCAAATCACATCAACGCCCAATTCCTTCAGATAATCTAGTTTCTGTGTAATTCCGTCGAGATCTCCGATCCCATCCCCGTTGGAATCCATAAAACTACGAGGATAAATTTGATAGACAACGGCGTTTTTCCACCAATCCTGTTTCATGATTGATATCCCTCCTTGTTATATAATAATGTAAGTTTTTTGGTAGTCATCATAGAAATTTTCTCCTACTATGATGGTATGGATGTTTATTGGGAGCTGGGGCGTGTCAGGGGTATTTAAATATTATCGGGGAAAAATGGAGAGATGTCAAGAATTCTGATTGACATTGCAGATCGCTGTCCTGTTTTTTAAAAAATATTTCTGTTGAATAGGAGCAGACGGAGAATATCATTTCAACCAATATCTCCAAAAAAACAATTAAAACCAATAAATAACCAGTTTATCTTGATGGATTCAAATAATAAGTAGTATAATTTCTTTTCTGTTTTTAATAAACATATCTTATGCTTCTCCCAAAATCCAGAAAAACGAGTAAAATCCCCAAAATAATCAAAAAAATATGAAAAATTTACAAATGGCAGATTTTTGGCACGGTTTATGCGCTATATACGAGCATAAGGCAACGAAAAAGAAATTGTTTCACAAGTAAAAAGAAAAATAGGAAAGGAACAATGAACATGAAGTATGATTTTGACCAGGTCATTGACCGTAGCAAAAACCGGGCAGCGAAGTATGATGAACGAATGAAAAAATTTGGAACGGAAGATGTGATACCTCTTTGGGTGGCGGATATGGATTTTCGCACGGCGCAGCCGATCATCGATGCATGCCGGAAGAAAGCGGAGGAAGGGATTTGGGGTTATACTTCCAGACCAGACAGTTATTTTGAAGCGGTGAAGAGTTGGGAAAAGCGGCGGAACAACTGGGAGGTGGATACTTCTCTGATGAGTTGGAGTCTGGGAGTGGTACCAGCATTATCGGCGATTGTAAAGATTTTTAGTGAAGAAAATAACAAGGTACTGATTCAGACGCCCGTATATTCGGAGTTTTATGATGTGACGGAGGCATGGGGACGTCAGGTGGTTGAAAATCCGATCGTGGAAAAAGATGGCCGCTGGACGATTGATTTTGAGGACTTTGAGAAAAAGGCGAAGGAAGTGAAGATTTTTCTTCTCTGTAGCCCGCACAATCCTCTAGGAATTGTTTGGGAACGGTCAGAACTTGAAAAAATGGCGGAGATTTGCATTGCCAATGATGTGCTCCTGGTTTCGGATGAGATTCATTCGGATCTGATTTTCAACGGAAAGAAGCATATTCCCACAGCTTCGATTTCTGAGAAGATTCGTTCAAAAATTATTTCCTGTGTGTCGGCAACGAAAACTTTTAATTTGGCAGGGATTCAGGCATCCACCACGATTTTCCCCAATGTGGAGATGAAGGCAAGGTACGACCGGTTTTGGATGAATATGGATATTCACCGGAATAATGCATTCAGCTCTGTGGCAATGGAAGCAGCTTATCAGGAGGGGGAGGAATGGTTAGAGCAGCTCTTAGAATATCTTTCTGGAAACTTTGCTTTTATAAAGGAATATTTTGAAAAATATATTCCTAAGATTAAGCCGAATATGCCGGATGCCACCTATCTGGTATGGCTGGATTGTCGGGAGTTGGGGCTAGACAATGAAGCGCTGCGAAGCTTTATGATTGAAAAGGCAAAGCTAGGACTGAATGAGGGAAATACATTTGGGCGAAGTTTAAGCGGGTATATGCGGTTGAATGCCGCCTGCCCAAGAAGTGTTCTGGAAAAGGCGTTGAACCAGTTGCGAAACGCGGTAGACAGTCTGGAATGAGAAAAAAGAACGGGATAAGAACAAAATAGAATCAAGAACAGAGCGTCATAAAAAAGAGGGATGATCGAAAACTAAGTGTACAGGAGAGAAAAAATGGATAAGAAAAAATTATGGAATAATTATAAGTTTCCGTTGATTTTGCTGGGCGGTATTCTCATTGGAGCGATCGTGGGATTGGTGATGGGAGAGAAGGCATCTGTTTTTGAACCGCTGGGGCAGATTTTTCTGAATTTGATGTTTACTATCGTGGTTCCCATGGTATTTGTATCTATCACCACGGCAGTGGGAAATATGCTGAATATGAAGCGTCTAGGAAAGATTTTGGGAAGTCTGGTTCTGACCTTTGTAGTGACTGGGATTTTTGCGGCGGCTTTGGTTTTAATCGTGGTCAATATTTGGCCGCCGGCGGCTAATACTACAATTGCTATGGGAGCGGCTGAGATGGAGGAAGCTTCTAGTATCAGCGACATGATTGTGGGAGCATTGACGGTAAATGATTTTTCTGGGTTGATGAGCAGGAGCAATATGCTGCCAATTATCGTGTTTGCCATTATGTCTGGTCTGGCGGTGGCATCTTGTGGGGGACAGGAATCGTCAGTAGGAAGACTTCTAAATAATCTAAATGATATTATTATGAAGATGGTTGACATGATCATGAAGTTAGCGCCAATTGGGTTGGGTGCATATTTCGCCAATTTGGTAGGGGAGTTTGGCCCCCAGCTGATCGGGGATTATGGACGTACCATGTTGGTCTATTATCCCATGTGTGCGGTGTATGTGGTGGTGTTTTTTCCATTATACAGCTATTTTGCAGCTGGGAAACAGGGAGTCAACAGAATGTTGAAATATATTTTTAACCCGGCGGTGACGGCTTTTGCGACGCAGAGTTCAGTGGCGACTCTTCCGGTAAACATGGAGGCGTGCAAGAAAATCGGTGTGCCAGAGGATATCAGTAATATTGTTCTTCCTATGGGAGCTACTATGCATATGGATGGTTCTGTGCTGTCTTCCATCACTAAAATTGCATTTTTGTTTGGCATTTTTCAGATGCCATTTACCGGTGTGGACACGTATGCCATGGCAATTGTGGTTTCGATTTTAAGTGCGTTTGTGCTTTCCGGAGCTCCGGGCGGAGGTCTTGTGGGAGAGATGCTGATTGTAAGTCTGTTTGGTTTTCCAGCTGAGGCGTTTCCTCTGATTGCAACCATTGGTTTTCTGGTAGACCCGGCAGCGACTTGCTTAAATGCATCGGGAGACGCCATTGCATCGATGATCATTACCCGATTGGTAGAAGGCAGGGATTGGCTGGACAAAAGATTGACAGCGGGAGAACTTGCGGACTGAGGTTGGTAGATGATAAAATAGACAGGGATTCCATTCAAAATATCAGGAATTCCAGAAAAGGAGATAAGAAAATGAAAGTAATCGAGACAAAGAAAGCACCAGGAGCGATTGGGCCGTATTCTCAAGGGTTTGAAGTGGGCGGGTTCGTCTATACTTCAGGACAGATTCCGGTAAATCCGGAGAGCGGCGAGGTTCCGGAAGGGATCGCTGCCCAGGCAAGACAAAGTTGTGAAAATGTGGGGGCAATTCTTAAGGAAGCCGGAACGGATTTTGACAAGGTGTTTAAAACTACATGTTTTTTGGCGGATATGGCGGATTTTGCTGATTTTAATCAGGTTTATGCAGAATATTTTGTATCAAAGCCAGCCAGAAGCTGTGTGGCAGTCAAAAGTCTGCCCAAGGGAGTGCTGTGTGAGATTGAAGCGATCGCGCTAAAGTAAAAGGCGATAACGATCGCAAAGCAGAAAAAGAGCAGCAGTTCCCGTTGTCTGAACTGCTGCTAAAAAGGAGCGTTCTATGAAGGTAGTGATTGTAGGCGGTGTGGCCGGCGGCGCCGGTACGGCTGCCAGACTGAGAAGAAATGACGAGAAGGCGGAGATTATCCTGCTAGAAAAGGGACCCCATATTTCTTATGCGAACTGCGGTCTTCCTTATTATGTGGGGGGCGTGATTCAGGAAAAAGGGAAACTTCAGCTCCAGACGCCTCAGAGTTTTTACAATCGTTTCCGGGTGGATGTGAGAACCGGGCATGAGGTGGTATCGGTCAATTTGGAGAAAAAGACAGTGGTGGTCTGTGCAGGGGATAATAATTATGAAGAAAGCTATGACAAACTGGTGCTTTCTCCGGGAGCGGAGCCAGTGGTTCCTCCGATCGAAGGGATAAAAGAGAATCGAGATCATATTTTTACCCTGAGAAATGTGGAGGATTCCTACCATATCTATGATTACATTGAAGAGAAGCATCCAAAAACCTGCGCGGTAATTGGAGCCGGATTTATCGGAATGGAGATTGCGGAGAATCTTTTTGAGAGAGGGATTTCTGTCTCAATCATCGAAGGAGCGGAACATGTGATGCCTCCTCTGGATTCGGATATGGCCCATCGGGTTCACAACGAAATACGCAGCCGGGGGATTGCACTACATTTGAATCAGATGTGCAGTGCGATCGGGAAGAATGATGTGACGTTGAGCAATGGGCTGAGAGTGAAGGCGGACTTCGTGATCTTAAGCATCGGCGTTCGTCCAGCTACGGAATTTTTGCGTGACAGCGGAATCGCTTTAGGAAAGCGTGGAGAGATTGTGATAAATGAATATATGGAGACCTCTCACAAGGATATCTATGCGTTGGGAGATGCGGTGGCAGTTCCTCATGTGGTGAGTGGGCAGCAAGTGTTGATTCCGCTGGCTTCTCCAGCAAATAAACAAGGGCGGATCGTGGGGGACAATCTGTGCGGGAAACATTGTGCTTATAAGGGAAGCCAAGGAACTTCGATCATGAAATTTTTTGATCTGGTGGTGGCGGTCACGGGAGAGAAAGAAGAGAGCTTAAAGATTCAAGAGCGGCCTTATGGAAAGGTGTTTACGGTATCTGCCTCTCATGCCGGTTATTATCCGGGGGGAAACCAGATGTTTGTCAAGACTTTGTTTGACCCGGAGAGCGGCAGGATTTTAGGAGCGCAGATTGTGGGCAAGGACGGCGTAGACAAGAGGATTGACTTGTTGGCAAATGCCGTAAGGTTTCGTCAGACCTGTTATGAGCTTCAGGAAGAAGAATTGGCGTATGCGCCACCGTTTTCTTCTGCGAAAGATCCCGTGAATATGGTGGGATATGTGATCGAAAATGTTTTGGAGAGAAAGATGAAGCCCTACTATATGGAGGATATAGAGAATATCCCCAAGGACGCCGTTTGTCTGGATGTCCGGACACGGGCAGAGTATGAAATGGGGCATATACCTGGGTATAAAAACATTCCACTAGATGAACTGCGAGAGCGGATGGAGGAAATTGACAAAACAAAAGAAATTTATATCACCTGCCAGATTGGCCTGAGGGGATATTTAGCTCAGTGCATTCTAGAGCAGTATGGAAGAAAGACAAAAAATCTTTCTGGTGGATATGCACTTTATCAGGAAATGTCCGAAGATAGAGCGAAGAAAATAGAAAAGTAAAAATATAGAAAAAAGATCACGCAATGGATAAGATTATTAAAAAACATAAAAAGAAAGAGAGGATATTATTATGAAAGTTACGGTTATTGGAAGTCATTTGTGCCCGGATACTCTGTATGCACTGAATCAATTGGTGGCGAATAAGGTGGAGATTGAGTTTAAAAACCTGTCGGCAAGTTTGCCAGATCTGAAGGTGTATCTGGCTCAGAGAGAGACGAATCCTTTGTATGAGACAGTGAGAGAAAAAGGAGGTATCGGGATTCCCTGCTTTGTGATGGAAGATGGGAAAACAACACTAGATTTAGATGAGGTGTTGAAGGCGCTGAAATGATGAAGTAAGAAGTAAAAAAGGGGTGCGACAAAATAAACCACCAGCTATTTCCCAATCTAATGTTTGGACTGTTTATGTACATTTTTCCTGTTTTAACGGAGGAAATCCGCCAACATTAGACAGAATGTGCGTAAACAAGTGGGACACGGGATGTGGGGAACCATTGGTAGTTTATTTTGTCGCACCCCTACGCATAGGGAGATCAACTTTTTACATCTACGGTGATAACTACTTCATTGCTTTGAATATTTTGCGTATAAGCAGCACGTGCCCGGGAGCGGCGCACTTTCTGTGCCTCAGGAGTGAGCTCTGCTTCGACACGCGTTTTTTGAGAAGCACGTCGGATCTCTTTGGCTTTGGCGATCTGAGCGTCGGCAGGTTTGTCTTCTGTGGTCTGGCGGATATCTCTCTTGTAGGTATTGTCACGGATGGTAGTCGCCTGGGCAGCCTTGACCATTTGAGAGGCAGCTTCGGCAGAACCGGCTTCCTCGGTTTTGGTTTGGTTATTTTCTGCGGCAGCTTTTTGCGTTGGGTCAGTGACATCGCTCTGGCCTTCGACTTTGACCTCTTCTTTTTCCGGAGTTTTCTCATCCGTCACTTTATTTTTGTCGTCTTTGGTTTCGCCCTTTCTCTCGGCTTCTTTTGCTTCTTTGAGATCCTTCTCAGCCTTTCTCTTTTCAGCTTCCGTTGGCAACTTGCGGTATTCGCCACTTTCGGCAAATTTGGTGGTGGCATCTGTGACAGAAGAGACCTTCTGATGTTCTTGAAGAGTCAGCTTCAGTTTTTCACCGTCGGGGATGTTGGGATTGTTGTTGACATCCCGAACTCGATCCAAAGAAGAAGCCATCTGTGAAGCCTTGAGCCGTTGGACTTCTTCTTTTGTCTTACATCTGCGCAGCCGCTGCTCGAAAGCTTTGCGCTCCGCTTCCATAGCTTTGACATGTTGATAGGTTTCCGGATCGTTTTTTTTCAGATACTGCAGTTCGGAGGAGGACAGACGTTTACCAGCATTCAGCTTAGCACGGATACTACTCATAATAGACTGATGCGAACTGTCGCTAGTGGCTTCCCCGATTGCATTTACTCCTGTCCCGCCGCTGATTCCGGCGGCTTCTTTCTGTAGTTGTCTGGCAAAAGACGTAGTACTGTCATGGGAATAATCGCCATTCGCCCGGCGCTGTTCCCATTTCATCTGCATCTTCATGTTTTTGGCATAAGTGTTTAAAGAACTGACCATAGTAAAACTCATAAAATCCCCCCTGTCTGAATTGGTGAATAACGCTTTTGCCGTCCATAGGATAATTAAAATATTCTTATTCGGTATATCGGCAATTTTGGGGAAAATATAATAAGCCAGACAATTCGATTGCGGAAATCGAACAGAAAAATTCTTTTGTTGTGGAGCTTTTCCATCCGATCTTTTATCCGAAATTTTATTGACGGAATCTGGAAAAGAAATTACAATGAAGCTAAGAAAGGTGGGGAAATCGGATGATACATTTGCTGTTGGCAGTGATCTATCTGTCATTTATCAGTCTAGGTTTGCCGGACTCGCTTTTGGGCTCGGCCTGGCCTTCCATGTATGGTGAATTTGGCGTGCCGGTTTCTTATGCCGGTGCGGTTTCGATGATTATCGCTTTATGTACTGTGATTTCTAGTTTACAGAGTGACCGTCTGACCCGTATGTTGGGAACTGGTAGGGTGACAGCAGTCAGTGTGGCGATGACGGCGGCTGCTTTGTATGCGTTTTCCGTCAGTCATTCTTTTTGGATGTTGTGTCTATGGGCGGTGCCTTATGGATTGGGAGCGGGAAGTGTGGATGCTTCGCTCAATAACTATGTGGCACTACATTATAAGAGCTGTCATATGAGTTGGCTCCATTGCATGTGGGGGATAGGAGCTTCCCTGGGACCTTATATTATGGGATATGCTCTGCTCACCGGGCGGGGATGGCATATGGGATATCGTTATGTGTCTCTGCTTCAGATTGGCCTGACCCTGATATTGATGATGACTTTGTCGCTCTGGAGGAAAGTGGAGACAAAAAATATCAGGGGAATAGAGAAACGGGCGGCGGAGAGAAGAATCAAAGAGATTTCGGAAAGAGTGCTTCCGTTGGGGGAGGTAGTAGCGATTCCCGGGGCTAAGCAGGCCATGGGAACATTTTTCTGTTATTGTGCGTTAGAACAGACCGCAGGGCTTTGGGGGAGTAGTTATTTGGCACTGTACTGTGGAATGAATCCTCAGGTGGCAGCACGGTTTGCCGGCTTGTTCTTTATCGGGATTACGGTGGGACGGGCGATCAGTGGATTTTTGACCATCCGATTCAATGATGCGCAGATGGTTCGTTTGGGACTGATTGTCGGTGCAATCGGAGTGGCAGCGTTTGCCTGGCCGGGAGGAGTTTTAGCGCCGGGAGGACTGGTTTTGTTGGGTGTGGGATGTTCTCCTATTTACCCTTGCCTGATGCATGCGGCGCCGGACTATTTTGGAGCGGATAAGTCGCAGGCAATCATCGGTGTGCAGATGGCGAGTGCCTACGTGGGGATTTGCGTGATGCCACCATTGTTTGGCATATTGGCGGAACACGTTACAATGGCGTTGTTTCCAGTGTATCTGCTGGTATTGTTGGTCTCTATGGCAGTAGTGCATGAGCGGTTGCTGAAAAAATGTGGGAATTATTTGGGGGTGGATAGGTAGTGGTAGAAGGTAGGTACGCTAAGAAAGAGGGGAGAGAAACAACGAGAAATGGTCTGTTCCTTTTTCCGGTTTTGAGATTAAGAATTCCTAAAACCCCTGATTTTTGCTAAAAACAAAACGAAAATATACAAACTCGCTCCGCTCAGACAGTGTATATTTTCGTTTTAACGCAGAAATCAGGGATTTAAGCAATTCTAAATCTCTGCAAAAGTCAAAATTCACAGACCATTTCTCGTTGCTTCTCTCCCCTTTTCCTGGGCGTACCTTCTGCCAATACAGATCGAAATGCCATAAACTTGGTGTGTCCCTTTGTCTAATAAGGCGAATAGTGATTGTTGTAACTTAGGGGGTTCTTTGTAGTGCTCCGTCTTGGTTTGCCCAGCGACCATCGGGAATTTGTCGGTTCGTCCATAGCATGCCGGTTTTATCATCTAGATAATACCATTTTCCGTTTATGTATTGATAGCCAGTTTTCATGACGCCTTTGGGACCGCCGGAGACCGGATCTAGATAGTACCAGTTGTTATCAGCGAAAACCCAACCGGTCTTCATAGCGCCCCGCGTGCCGTCAGAAACCGGATTTAAATAAAACCAATTGTTATCAGCGAAAACCCAACCGGTCTTCATAGCGCCCCGCGTGCCGTCAGAAACCGGATTTAAATAAAACCAGTTGTTATCAGCGAAAATCCAACCGGTCTTCATAGCGCCCCGCGTGCCGTCAGAAACCGGATTTAAGAAAAACCAGTTGTTATCAGCGAAAACCCAACCGGTCTTCATAGCGCCTCGTGTACCGTCGGAAACCGGATTTAAGTAAAACCAATTGTTATCTACGAAAATCCATCCGGTTCGCATGATATTGTCATTTCCTAAATAGAACCAATTGTTATCTGCAAAAAGCCAGGAGTCTCGTACTAGGTTACCATCCGATCGACGATAGCTCCATCGTGACTGATGCTGGATCCAGCCGGTTGGTTGGCTGTTTCCTTGGCCATCTGTCGGATGGGATCCTGGCCCGGAATTCTCATTGTCTGGTGCTGATGCAGTTCCTTGATAGGCATCTCCAGAACTGAGATAGAATTCTTCTGATTTATCGGTCCAGCTTCCTTTGGCGCCATCCAAGCTGTTAAGTGCCCGCACTCGAAAGGTATATTCGCCGCCCCGATTCATATGTGGATAGAAATAATAACTTGTGCCGGTGGTTGTGACTGTGGTCACTTGTGAGCTTCCCCGATAGAGTTTTACTTCATATTTATCAGCGCCTTCAACTTCAGACCATCTGGCACGTCGCCCATCCCAATAATAATCGTCCGTTTCTTCCAGCGGCCCTGTCACTTTCGGCAGCTTCAGATCCACCTGCAGTCGGTTTCCGCTATTCAGTATTTTTTTTGATTTTACTTCACTGCGTCCGCCAGTGGTACTCACTTTGGTGGAAGAGAGGAAGCGATACTGGGCTTCTTCTTTTACGGCCAATTCTACCCGAATCACCGGAATTTCACCACGGATCCAAACATCATCATCGGTGTCATAATATTGTGCCGGTTCGGAAATTTCAAGCTTGTCATTGGACACATGGACCGTTACGGTGCCTATCGTTTTTCCAACTTCCGGTTTTTCTTCATAACTGACAGTGAGTTTGACACTGCTAATTTTTTCCCGTTTGTCAGCTCCATAGACAGGTAGGGCAGCTGTCGAAAAAAATGATAAACACAATACCAGAATTATGATTTTTGGGAATTTTTTCCGTGTAAGTTTCATAGTAACCCCCTTTTGATTGATAAAATATTGAATGAATCACTGTCTGGAGTTTAAACCCTGGAATGGTTCTAAGGTCAATGTAATTCTGCATATTGTAAGAAAACGTAGAGTGTTTGTAATTTTTTGCAATTTCTCTTCCTGGGTGGGAAAGGAAAGCTGGCAGAGTTTACATAATAAGTATAAGCTTTTGGCGAAGCTCCTTTGGCTTTGTTTTGCTTCACAGTAAAAGAGTAGAATTTTAATTTGTAGATTTCCTTAATATTGTGTAGATTCCCTATTGCCGAAATCTGCCTGGATTGCTAAAATAAGGAGGACCCAACGAAAACAGTCCAATCTGCCTAGATGACATAGCAGGTGCGCCAGGAAAGGGGAAAAGATGAAAATTTACAATGTGAAAAGTCCTGAAAGATTTCTTGAGATTATCAAGCAATGTAAGGGAAGTGTGGAATTGATTTCCAAGCAAGGGGATCGCCTGAATTTAAAATCTGAACTGACCAAGTATCTCGCTATCAGCAAGTTGTTTGCAGATACGACTCTCATCAATGATATGGAACTGATCGCTTCGGATCCCGATGATGTGAAGTTCCTTCTGGAATATATGATGGAAGGAAAGTAATGGTTAGGAACAAAGACCGGTATGGTTGCTGTGGCGACTATGCCGGTTTTTCGTTTGACTATGTTGTTTTCTGGCTGGGATTTTGTAAAGAGTAACTCGGCATAAAAATACTATATAAAAGCTGCCATTTGTGGTAAAATGAAAAAACAGGAAACCAACACAAAAAGGATAGAATAATTAAAGTGGACAAATATGAGATTTTAAAAAAATATTTTGGATATGATACGTTTCGAAATGCGCAGGAAGTATTGATTGATCATATTTTGGAGGGAAAGGATACGTTGGGCATCATGCCAACTGGTGCCGGAAAATCGTTATGCTATCAAATACCAGCATTATTGATGAACGGAATCACTTTGGTGATTTCGCCATTAATATCGTTGATGAAGGATCAGGTGGGAAGTTTGAATCAGGCAGGGATACACGCTGCTTTTTTGAATAGTTCATTGACCATGAACCAGTATTATAAGGCGCTTGCTTATGCCAGACAGGGACGATATCCCATCATTTATGTGGCGCCGGAACGACTGGTTACGGAAGAATTTTTGGATTTTGCTTTAAACAGCAATATTGTCATGGTGGCAGTAGATGAGGCGCATTGTGTATCTCAATGGGGACAAGATTTTAGGCCGAGCTATTTAAAAGTAGTTGAGTTTATTAAGCGATTACCAAAGCGCCCGGTTGTAAGTGCATTTACAGCTACCGCTACAAAAGAGGTCAGAGATGATATTATAGATATCCTGCAATTGCAAAATCCTATGGTAATGACTACGGGATTTGATCGCAATAATTTATATTTTGGTGTCATGGCAGTAAAAGATAGATATCACGCGATTCAGAATTATCTGGAAATACATAAAAGAGATAGTGGAATTATTTACTGTTTAACACGGAAACAAGTGGAAGAAGTAAGTGGGCGTTTAAAGAAAGACGGTTTTTCTGTGACAAGATATCATGCTGGTTTAAGTGATGAAGAAAGACAGAAAAATCAGGATGATTTTATCTATGACCGGGTGGCAGTTATGGTGGCCACGAATGCTTTTGGAATGGGGATAGACAAATCAAATGTGCGATTTGTTCTGCACTGCGGGATGCCGAAAAATATGGAATCTTACTATCAGGAGGCCGGTCGGGCCGGCCGGGACGGAGAGCCGGCAGAGTGTATCCTTTATTATTCTGGGAAGGATGTGATAACGAATCAGTTTTTTATTGACAATAACCAGGATAATCAAGAACTGGATGATATGACCCGCATCTTGGTGCAGGAGCGAGATCGGGAACGATTGCGAAAAATGACTTTTTACTGTTTCACAAACGAGTGCTTGCGAGATTATATCCTGCGATATTTCGGAGAATACGGTTCCAATTATTGTGGTAATTGTCAGAATTGCCTGACTCAGTTTGAGACTGTGGATGTGACGGATATTGTCCGAGCAATTATGGGGTGTGTACAGTCTAGTTATCAACGTTATGGAGTTAATGTGATTTTGGATACGGTTCGCGGGGCCAACACAGTGAAGATTCGTCAATATCGGATGGATGAAAATCCTCATTATGGAGAGTTGGCGAAAATTCCCATCTATCGTCTGCGCCAGGTGATGAATTATTTGCAATTGAAAGAGCTGCTGTCCGTTACGAATGACGAATATGCGGTGGTGAAACTGACAGCAAATTCCCGCCAAGTTTTAGAAGGCGGGGAAGAGATTGTTATGCGGATGGCGAAGGAACAGGAGCGGGCAGTTCGCGAAAAGGAAAAGAAGAAAAAGAAGAGTACATTTTCCGGTGTGGAACTCACCGAACAAGAACAGCAATTGTTTGAGAAGCTTCGTGCTTTGCGGACAGAGATTGCCCGAGAGGAACAGGTGCCGCCATATATTGTATTTTCTGATAAGACGTTGATATCCATGTGTAAGGTAAAACCGCAGAATAAAGAAAAAATGTTATCCGTATCTGGAGTGGGAGAATATAAGTATGAGAAATATGGTGAACGGTTTTTGCATTGTGTAACGGTGGCGTACCATCTGTGAGTCTGTGAGAAAATTCATGAACTATAAGATGCAATGTCATTTGGATAAGCAGTGAAAAAAGGTACGCCAAGGAAGAGGGGAGAACAGCAACGGGAAATCCTCTGCTCCTTTTTCCGGTTTCGAGATTAAGAATTCCTAAAACCCCTGACTTTTGCTAAAAACGAAACGAAAATATACAAACTCACTCCGCTCAGACAGTGGATATTTTCGTTTCAATGCTAAATTCAGGGATTTAAGGACTTCTAAATCTCTGCAAAGTCAAAATATCCACAGACGATTTTCCGTTGCTGTTCTCCCCTCTTTCTTGGCTGATTTTCTCGTTTCCTTATCTGAATGACATTGCTTGAGATGAGAGTACTATGAAAGCAGGATAAAAAGATGAAAGAACGAAAAGAAGTACTGGATTATGCGTTGTCTTTGCCGGATACCTATCTGGACACTCCGTTTCATGATAATAACTGGGTGCTGGTACGCGTTCGGAAGAATAAGAGGGCATTTGCTTGGACCTATGAATGGGAAGGGAAAATCCGGGTCAATGTAAAGGTGGATCCAGAATGGCGAGATTTTTGGCGGGCGGCATATGCGTCTGTGCTGCCGGGATATCATCAAAACAAGAAGCATTGGAATACGGTGATCTTAGATGGCAGTATTCCAGATGATGTGATCAAACGTATGATTGCAGAGAGCTATGACCTGGTAGGTGGAGGAACATCAAAATAAAACAAATAGGATATATAGCGAAACAAAGAAGAGATTGCAAAATCAGTGTCATTCACTCAATGCTGTTGATTTTGCAACCTTTTCTTTGTTTAATTTATCTATATAAAAATGCAATTTATAAAGTAAGAATAGAAAATGTATCTAGTAAACTTCTTATAGTATAAATTATGTATTGTAAATTTATGCCAAATCTATGTATCTGTGTCAAGTATAACGCGAACTGTTATAAATTTCAATCACTTTTTTATGTTTTTTTTAAAAATATATATGATTTTGCCTGCCTTTTAGTTCTCATAATTTATATTATCATATGTTTGAGAGTCAGAGGAGAGGTTATTATGCCTGTAGAAAGAAAGGAACGGGGGGATGAGAGATTAGCTGAGAAAAAAAACAGGATTTTTGACAATACAATGTTGATTCATATGGCGGGTTCCGGAAAAGAACCACATGGTGAGATTATACATTGTGATCTGCAGAAGCCCGTTCCTTATAAGGGATTAGCAGAACTGATTTTTCGTATGGAGGAAATCGCCAGCTTTTTACAAATTTCGGGAGAGGCTCAAGCATTTCGTTCTATAAGCGGAGAATTGGAAGTACAAACGTTACCGGAAGAATACTGCAGGACGATCTCCATGAGAGGACGCACAAGAAGCGGATTTTGCCAGGAGAGATATTTGAAAAGAATAAAAGATATTATTCGGGTGGAACTCATCGGGAGAAAGTATGTGAGCTTTCAGGGAAGACTTCAAAGCAGAGAAACAGAGGGAGAATATATATATTTCCGAAGTGCTTTGGAGTTGATGTATCTTTTGTCAGAACAGTGGTATTTGAAAATTCAAAAATCCACGTTCTATCAAGAATGTTTTATTATAGACGAGAAGTAAAAAAGGAGTGAGAGAGTATGTGGAAAGGTGTTTGCAAGAATTACAGGCGACTGGTAGCATTTCTGCTGATAACAGTTATGGTATGTACAAATGCCGGTGGAAAGCTGGGAACAGTATTTGCGGCAGGCGAGAATGTAAACGCCCTGTTTTTGCTAGATAGTGGGGAGCTCCATGAAGCGATCCAGGAAGCAAAGGAACAGGGAGAGAAATTTGATTTTACATCGCTAGAGCTGGCGGCTAGTAAAAAAAGTATTAAAAATCAATATGAAAAAATATTGGGAACGAAAAAAGGGACGGTTTATCAACTGGATGTAGATGTGGATACCAGTTATGCACCAGGAGGTACTGCAGTACAAGTGTTTTATCATGCAGGGACAGAGGAAGTAATCTTTCTGTTTCTGAATGAGAGCGGTTTGGTGGTGGATTATCGTGTGAATATTAGTGGTTATGAGACGGAACCGGTGACGGTAAAGCCCAATACGGCTAATATGGAAACCGAGGATGAGAGTACGCTATCTCGTGGAGAAGATCATAACGCAGCAAATATGATCGATGACGTGAAGAAAGAGTCATCCGCAGAAGTAGTGAATCCAACAGTAGAAGAGGAGACAAATTTCGAGACAACAGAAGAAACTGAGGAATCGATACTTTCAGAGAGTGATGCCGCTATCAATGAAACAGAGGTCGTGAAAGAGAACGCTCAGGAAGAGGAACTTCCGATAACAGAGATAGAGATTCCGGATAGCAGCGAGGCAGAGATTCCGGATAACAGCGCGGTAGTAGAAGAAATCGGGCAGGAGCCGGTAGAAAAAGAAACAGCCGAGTCCGGAGAGCTTTTAAGCATGTCGAATCATGGAGCAGTAGTTGTTGGAACTTCATTGACAGAGGAGATTGAAAATGGAGAACCGGAAGAGACTGTAGATGAGGATAAGCTCGAGAAGGAGAATGATGGAGAAGATGCTTCTCAAGTAATAATCATTCCAGAGGAAACACAAGCAATTGAGAGTGAGGCAGAGATCGAGGAATCGCAGCCGACAGAGAGTGAGGCAGAGACCGAGGAATCGCAGCCGACAGAGAGTGAGGCAGAGACCGAGGAATCGCAGCCGACAGAGAGTGAGGCAGAGACCGAGGAATCGCAGCCGACAGAGAGCGAGGCAGAGACCGAGGAATCGCAGCCAACAGAGAGCGAGGCAGAGACCGAGGAAACACAGCCGACAGAGAGTGAGGCAGAGACTGAGGAATCGCAGCCGACAGAGAGTGAGGCAGAGAGTGAAGTAGGGCCGACGACAGATGAAACAAAGGCAGAGGAAACAGAGGAGAGCTTTTCAGAAGACTCAACAGTGATAGAGGCTGGTGACGGGACGACAGATAACAGTCCTGCGATTGGGGATGCTGTCGACGACAGTGTCACAGGCACGGATACTCCGACAGAAACGGCACCAGAGCAGCCTCCGGTGACTGAGGAAACGAAAAACGATAATAAGGAAACAGAAAGTAATACAATCAAGAATGAGGATGAACAACTTCTAGAAGATGATTCTATCGAGAATCATGGTGGGCTAGATGGAGCGGCATTGAGTACTGTGACGGTTTGGGAAAGTGTGAATGCCAGAGCGTATCGGGTAGCGATAAAGGATATTCCAAAACCTGAGGAAGAGGATTTTAATAAAGAGAACAATACAGTTCCGCTGGAAGTTCAGGAATTTTTAGATGCAGTGGCTGCATTGCCGGAGATTTCCACCATCACACAGGAGAACGCAGAAGAGATTGGCGAACAGGTTAATGAAGTTATTAATCTCTGGGAAATGTTGGATGAAGAATTCTCTGAGCGTGAAGACGTTATCGAAGCCATGGAAACTGTCTATGCAATTTTTGAGGCAGTGTTGGAAGCGGCAGAGATCGAAGAAGGACGGCCTTATCTTGTACAGATTCCAGGTCTTACACCTGCAGACAGATTTTACGACAATAGAGGGAAAGAAGTTGCTCAGCTTTACGTTGGAACTTATCCGAACAATCCTGTTTACAAATATACGAATCCAGAAACGGCAATCGAGATTAAGGTTGGTGAGACAGGAAATGAGCAACGCATGTATACGAAATCTGCGACTTGTCATTGTGGTAATGTACTTGTTGAAGTGACGCCGGACTGGTTCGCTGTTGATTCTAACAGAAAGCTGACATATAGTGATAGCACTATAGTCAAGGATCTCGAATGGAGTTTGGCTGGGTATGAGTCGAATGATTGGGAAGATGAAGGCTATCTTGGTTATCCTGCATTGCAAATGAGTGTTGTAGGGAGGAAACCCGGAAATACAACAATCACATTTCAGACGTATCAAAATTATTATTACTATTATACTTGGCAACAATGTAGAAGATGTGGACAGCGATACAGCGAGATTTCTTTCAAAGGAAAGTGGATTGAAGATACAGAGAAAGTGAATGTCACAGTCAATGCTGATTATGTTCTGAATTACGATAGTAATGGAGGAGACGCTGTTGAGTCTACCAAAAAGACAGTTGCTGAGGCTTCTGCCGATTTGCAGGTTACAACTCAAGTGCCGACGAATAAAGATGGATACACATTTTTGGGTTGGGCAGATACCAAAGATGCGAAGGAGGTAATATATCGTCCGGGCCAGACCATTACCTTGAATTGGGAAGAGGGAAAAGGAAGCGAAACAAATCCTGTTGAAAAAACGCTTTATGCTGTATGGGACAAGGACGGAGAAACGAAAAGTACAACATATCGGGTAGTCCGTGAGTATTATCTAAATGGGCAAAAAGCAGCAACTGTTACCAGTGGTATTAAAGATGGTACCGTAGGTGACAAAATTATTGGCAAGGATTTAGCAGAAAACAATACAAAATGGGTATATTATACAATCGATGGGCAGAAATTAACATTTACTTATGAAAAAAGTGATCCAGAAATTTTGACTTTAAAAGAAGATTCAACTGAAAACATAATTACATTAAAATATGTGCTTGATGAAGTCGGTGATGACGATACTGACACAGATGACGACGCAGATGCTGACGCTGACGCAGATGCTGACGCTGACGCAGATGCTGACGCGGATGCAGATGCTGACGCAGATGCGGATGCTGACGCGGATGCAGATGCTGACGCCGACGCGGACTCTGATGCTGACGCGGATGCGGAT
>JAAWNY010000069.1 GCA_022799175.1 Lachnospiraceae bacterium
ACGAAACGAAAATATACAAACTCGCTCCGCTCAGACAGTGTATATTTTCGTTTCAACGCCAAATTCAGGGATTTAAGGACTTCTAAATCTCTGCAAAGTTAAAATCCACGACCATTTTCGATGGCTTCTCTCCCCGCTTCCTTGGCTGATTTTCTGGTTGCCTTATCTAAATGACATTTGGCGATGGCTTGAAGTTTATGATTTTCTGTCAGTTTCTCTTAATATCCTTCCGCTTTCAGTCGAAATATTAATCAAATCCCTAATAGACAAAAAATAAAGGAGGTGACGGGATGGGACTGGAAAGAATCGGAGGACCCCGGCAGGCGAACAAATCTCCTCGACAGGAAACGGTGGAGATGCTTAGACAGCAGGGAAAGCAGTTGGCATCAGGCGGTGGAATGAATCGCACGAGCAAGCTTTTTGTGCAGACCATAACGCGGAATAAAGGTGGACTGAGCAAATCTCAAATACAGAAAAAGCTGCAAAAGATAAAAAACAAACTAAAATCGGGAGCCAGACTTACTGGTGAAGAGAAGGCATTTCTGCGAGAACATGCACCGGAACTTTATCGAAAGGTAATCGCCTTAGAAAGAGAGCGAGCCGCCTATGAGGAACAGCTAAAGGCGGCCAAGACGCGAGAGGAAGCAGAGAATATCCGTATGAATCGGATGACAATGGAAGTAGCAACGGGAGAAAAAAAGGATGTTGAATTTGTGATGATTCGCATGGCGCAACTGCAGGCGGCAGAGGCAGAGACAAAAATGATTGTTTTGTCAAAGCCACGGAAGCATGAGCAGGACCGACAACGTCGGGAGAAGATGGAGCGGGCGGTCAAAAAGCAAGTGAATATTGAACGACGAATGAAACGATTGCGCAGATGGAACAATGGAAAAGTGGAGGAGGTGGTCTCAGGAGAAATAAACGAGACGAAAGTAGAACAAGGAACTCCCAAACAGGAGCTTTCTGAAAAAACGAAAATGGAACAAGAGACAATCCGGCTGGTGGAGGCCCGGATGGCGGTACTTGGCGGTGCGGTGCTTGCCCAGGAGGGCATGGAATTGGCCCAGGCAACTGATATATCACAGGGGAAGGCGGTGTATCGTGCAGTAGCAACCCAGGTGACAAAAGAACCGCCAAAGGAAGAGGGTAAGACTTATATTCGTAAGGCGTAATTAAGAAAATAAAAGCGGAGAAATCTGCCGGCAAGGCGATTTTTGAACATTGGTTTTACCTATGGTATTTATAATAGATATAGTATTTGACTATCCGAAGAGAATTGTGCATAATAAAGGAAACAAAACACAATAGTTTCTTCGAGGAGGAAAATCGAGATGGTAAAACTGTATGAAGGTGGTGCATTTCTGGTAAATGGAACCGAGCTGGTGCCAGAACAAGAAACGGCGCAGGTGTTTTCTCTGACCGGGAAGGAAGCGGATAAGGAGGAGGTAAGGAAGGGGACGATTGCTTACTCCATTCTGCAAGCACATAACACTTCTGGCGATATGGATAAGTTGCGGGTGCGTTTTGATTCCATGACGAGTCATGATATCACCTTTGTGGGGATTATCCAGACAGCAAAGGCATCCGGTATGGAAAAATTTCCTCTGCCCTATGTGCTGACAAACTGTCATAATTCTCTGTGTGCAGTGGGGGGCACGATCAATGAGGATGATCATGTGTTCGGACTTTCCGCCTGTAAGAAGTATGGCGGTATTTTTGTTCCGCCACATATTGCGGTAATTCATCAGTATATGCGTGAGATGATGGCCGGATGCGGCAAGATGATCCTGGGTTCAGATAGCCATACCCGTTATGGGGCGCTGGGAACTATGGCGATCGGCGAAGGCGGCGGCGAGTTGGTAAAGCAGCTTCTGTGTGATACATATGATATAAACTATCCGGGGGTGGTGGCGATCTATCTGGATGGCAAGCCGATGCCGGGAGTGGGACCACAAGATATTGCGTTGGCAATCATTGGAGCAGTATATAAGAACGGATACGTAAAGAATAAGGTGATGGAATTTGTGGGACCGGGAATCGCTTCCATGACTACGGATTTCCGTAATGGGATTGATGTGATGACCACAGAAACGACTTGTTTGTCATCTATCTGGAAGACGGATGAGGATACAAGAGAATTTTTGGCCATGCATGGAAGAAGCGAGGAATATCGGGAGCTGAATCCGGCGGATATAACTTACTATGATGGTGTGGTATATGTGGATATGAGTACGGTGAAACCCATGATCGCGTTACCATTTCATCCCAGCAATACTTATGAGATTGAAGAGCTGAACCAAAATCTTGGGGATATTCTCAGAAGCATCGAGGTGGAAGCGACGAAAGTGACCGGCAATCCGAATCTGGATTTTTCGATGACAGATAAGATTGCGGATGGGAAATTGCGGGCAACGCAAGGAATCATCGCCGGGTGTGCGGGCGGCAATTATACCAATGTGATGGAGGCGGCTCATATTTTGAAGGGCAAGAGCTGTGGCACAGATATTTTCTCGTTATCGGTTTATCCTTCTTCTCAGCCGGTCTACATCGATCTGGTGAGAAAGGGAGCGATTGCAGAACTGATGGCAGCGGGAGCTGTGTTAAAGACTGCTTTTTGTGGACCGTGCTTTGGCGCTGGTGATACTCCGGCGAATAATGGTTTTTCCATTCGTCATACCACTCGTAATTTCCCCAATCGGGAAGGTTCCAAGCCAGGGGTTGGCCAGATGTCAGCCGTAGCGCTGATGGATGCCCGTTCCATCGCGGCCACAGCAGCCAATGGAGGCATTCTGACGCCAGCGACAGATATTGCCGACGGTTATCAGGTTCCAGAATATGTTTTTGATGACCATGTATATAAGGCCAGGGTTTATCAGGGATATCAAAAGGGAGATGAGAAGGAAGAATTGGTGTATGGTCCGAATATCAAAGACTGGCCGGAGATGAGTCCGCTGACGGATAATATTCTGTTAAAGGTTTGCTCCAAGATTCTTGATCCAGTGACTACTACCGACGAACTGATTCCATCAGGAGAGACTTCTTCTTATCGCTCAAACCCGCTGGGGTTAGCAGAGTTTGCTCTGTCCCGGAGAGATCCGGAGTATGTGGGCAGAAGTAAAGCGGTTGATAAGCTGGAAAAGGCGAGAGTAGCAGGAGCTTGTCCCATCGAGATAGAACCAGAACTCAAGCGTGTTTTTGATAAGATTCATACGATTCCGGGCAATGAGGATGTGAAGGTATCGGAGACTGAGATAGGAAGTGTGGTTTATGCTAGACGGCCAGGGGATGGTTCGGCCAGAGAGCAGGCGGCAAGCTGCCAACGTGTCATCGGTGGGCTTGCCAATATTTGCACGGAATATGCGACCAAGCGTTATCGCTCGAATGTAATGAACTGGGGAATGTTACCATTCCAGATGGAGGGTGAGCCAGAGAGCTTTGTGGTCGGGGATTATATTTATGTGCCAGAAGTGAAGGCGGCACTAGATAGCGATAGAAAAGAGATTTCAGCTTATGTAATCGGAGAGACAGTTAAGGAAATTAAACTGTATATTGCTGATATGACGGAAGATGAGAAGAAGATTGTTAAGGCAGGGAGCTTGATTAATTATAACAGAAATCGGTAAGGTATGTGGACCCGCATAGCAGAAGGGGGGAGCGTTACGCTCCCCCTTTTGCCATGTTCCGATATATTTCACTTTCAATCTATAAAAGCATCTCCCGAATCTTTTCTCCACAAGCGTACGCCGCCTCAAGATATTCTTTTACAGACATGGCATGATATTCCGGTTTATTCTGATCACTGACTTCAAGCGTTACTGGTCCCTGATAGTGATAACGATTTAGCTGAGCGGCAAACCATTCCCAGTCAAGGACTCCGTCGAAGGGGAGTAGATGGATATCATCCCGATAATCGATATTGCCAGGTTGGGTGACGCCGTAATTGTCATGAATGTGAAGACACATCAGGCGGTTGCCATAGTGCTCCAACATATCGATATTCGGTGTGTAGCACAGATTGTGTCCGATATCCCAACAGAAGCCATGATAGGGATCGGGAATGTAGTCCATCACTGCCTTCAAATGTGGTAGAGGTTCAATATTTTCAAAACAGATATGGACATTTTGGTTTTTGGCGTAATTGCAGAGAGAACGAAACCGTTCCAAGCCTTTCGATGAGATATCCGGGGCATGATTTCCCACAGTAACATGCAGGATAAATTTGTCCACAGCAATGGCATGACAGGCATCCACGGAATCTTTTAGAAATTCTAAGTATTCGTCGCCGGTATTTCCAGATTCCCACATCCGGTTGGCATACTGATAGGGACCATGAATGGTCTCAAACTCCAGTTGGTGCTTTTGGACTAGCCTAGCCCAGTTTTCTAGAGGTTCATGGCCCGTGTAGGTGGCAAAAAAACCTTGAAATCCCACTTCTTTTATCAAAGGAATCTGTTCTTCTACTGAAACGCTACTTCCCACAATCGCAGAGATATTAATCCTTCGCATGATTTTTCCCCTTCTCTTTTATGTTTAAAATCAAGGAGAGTGTATCTTGAATCTGGTAAAAAAGCAAGCGATTTTTGTTTTTTGCATTATTTTAGTTTTTTTAGAGTAAAAAGCGGATATTAATTACATAAAAAATAAAGTAAAAATAAATAAAAATGGAAAATATAGGCATAATAATATGGATAATCAACAATTTATGATAAAATTTAATAAAATATATTGACGAAATAACAATAATATGTTAATGTAAAGCTACAGAAACAAAGAAATATTTTAATAATTTTAAATTTGCAGGTTCCTAAAACGGGTATTTATTTCGGTGAAAATGTAGTGAATGGTAGGGGAACAGATGCAAGGAAAAGGAGAGAGAAGATGAAAAAAAGCGTAGCATGGTTACTGGCAGGTGTGATGGCACTGTCATTGACAGCGTGTGGCGGAGGCGGAGATTCTCAGAGTGCGAACACGACGGCAGCACCGGCAGGGGGGACGCAAGCGGAAGCAGGAAGCAGCGCGGCGGCTAACACAGAGGGGAAGACAAAGATTACTTTCATCAACGGATTCACAGGAGGCGACGGTCCCTTCATGAGTAAGATTGTGGATGGTTTTAATGAGTCTCAGGATCAGTATTTTATTGAACAGTTACAGGATTCGGATCATTATACGAAGTTTAAGGCTGATAATTTTGATATGCTGATTATCCATGCTGACTGGATTTCCACCTATCATGCGCTGGGGCTCTTGAGAGAGGTTTCGGATATTTATGAGAAGTCAGGGATTTCTTTTGAGAATGATTTCCATCCGATTACCCAGACTTATGCTAAGTATGAGGATGGTGTTTTCGCATTTCCGTTAGATTTGTATGCAGAGACTTTCTTCTATAATAAAGAACTGGTAGAGACACCGCCGGCGAATTATGCAGATTTGATTGCGTTGCGCGATAAGCTGGATTCGGAGAATTCGCAGGTGTATCCGATCGGTCTGCCGCTAACCGGCGATCATCAGTGGGCCTGGATGACAGCTCTGGGACAGTCTGGATGTAATTGGGTTGAGGGGGAGCACATCAAGATGGACACCGAGGAAGTTTGTGACGCCTTTATGAAGATACATGATCTGATCTATGTGGATCATTTGAGTGCTGCCGGACTGGGAGATCAAGATCATTACAATACCTTTGTCAATGAGTCCACAGATAATGCGAATGTCAAGGTGGCAATGAGCCTGACCGGTCCATGGAAATATGTGACGGCTAAGGAGATTTTGGGAGATAACTTGGGGATCGGGACACTGCCACAGATTTATGGCGATACGCCTTGTGTGCCGGCCGGCGGACATACTTTTGCGGTATCGGCTGATGTGACGGACGAGGCGAAGCTGGAAGGAATTGCTGCTTTTATGCAGTATGCTTATCAGCCGGACGTGATGCTAAACTGGGCGGATGCCGGGCAGGCGCCTATCCATTTGGCGACCATGGAGCAGGTGAAAGCGGATCCAGAGAAGTATCCGGTGGCGAATGTGAATTATGGGATTTTTGATGATGCGATGATTCTGCCAGCGATTTATAATATTCGTGAGCAGGTGAAATATGTGAATGCGAATGTGTGGTCATTGGTATTGCAGACTCCGGATTTGACCAGAGAGCAATTGATGGAAGAATTGAAAAATGCGACGGAGATAGCAATGGAGTTGTCGGAACAGTAGAAATAGCAGCCGCCGGATTCAGATGGGAACCGGGGCATGTCCGGGATGGTAGGTTCCTGGACATGCCAAAGCAGGCTGCGAGGCAGCCGGAAAGGGTAGGTAGAAGATGAAAAAGAAGACAACGACAGCCGTTTTGTTTGTACTGCCTTTTATCCTGTTTTTTATGATGTTCTGGCTGATACCCTTTGTCTATGGGATTGTGATGAGCGTGAGCAAATACAGCCTGGTAAAGGGGAACCAGGGGTTTGTTGGTCTTGAGAATTATATTAAGGTATTGTTTTCCTCCTCCATGTACAATAAGTCGTTTTGGCTTGGCATGAAGAATACGGTGATTTTTGTGATTTTGACTACACCGTTTTTGGTGTTGGGAAGCTTGGCATTGGCGCTGCTTCTGGATCGGTTGCCGGATCGGGTGAAAGGGATTTTCCGGACGATCTATTTTGCATCTTATGCTGTTTCGGTAACTGCTGTGGCAGCTGTTTTCGTATGGCTGATGAAGGGGAATGGCGGTTATCTAAATAATCTGATGTTGAATTTGGGAATTATCGACAAGGCAGTGCCATGGATGGAACAACAACCTTTTGTATGGGTATCGCTGACGGTGGCGACGATTTGGTGGACCATCGGATATAATATGATGTTGTTTGTTAATGCACTCAATGAAATTGATACGCAGTTATACGAAGCCTCAGCCATTGATGGCGCAAATTTCTGGACGCAGTTGAAATATATCATCTTTCCGGGTATTAAAAATGTGTTTTGGTTTGTGTTGATGACCACAATCATTGCATCTTTTAATGTATATGGTCAGACAAGACTGATGACGCAAGGCGGGCCGGGAGAGACGACGAAGCCAATGATCATGATGATTACGTCCACTATTATGGATCGCAATGATTTGGGAGTAGGTAGTGCGATGACTATTCTGATGGGAATTGTTATTGTATTATGTTCGGTGGGACAATATTATCTGACCAAAGAAAAAGAAGAACTCAGGTAGAAGGAGGGGGACTATGAGAACAAAGCAAGTAAGTAAAATATTTTTGATTATTATTGCCTGTATTGTTGCATATATATTCCTCCTGCCGCTGATGTTCATGGTGTTTACCAGTTTCAAGGGAATTGCGGAGTCTGTGACTTCCACGACGTTATTGCCAAAGAACTGGACCATGGAGAATTACCGGGAGTTGTTTATGAATACATCCACGTCGCCGGTGATGCGTTGGTTGGCGAATACAGCAGTGGTAACTTGCGCTGGTACGGCATTGCGCATTGTCACTAGTGTGTTGGCGGCTTATGCGCTGGCAAGGCTGCCGGTACCGGGGAAGAGATTCATTCTGGTAGCTTTAATCTGGGCGATGGCGATTCCAGAAATTGTGACATTTTTCCCATTGTTTTACATTTTTAAGCAGGTGGGTGGATTAAATACTTTCTGGCCATTAATCTTGCCGTCTGGGTCAGGGGTGATGTGCATTTATTTGATTTACAATTTCCTGCTGGCATTTCCCAAGGAATTGGAGGAGGCAGGCTTTGTGGAAGGTGCCAATGTGTTTCAGGTATTGTGGCATATTGTAGTGCCATCGGTCAAGCCGGTGATCGTTACCCAGGCATTTATCACTTTTTTGGGACTGTATAACAGTTATCTGTGGCCGTCATTGGTCATCAGCAGGAATGAGAACCGGACCATCACTCTGGGAATCGCTGCTCTGGTATTAGGGGAGAACTATACGAATCCAGGATTGATGATGGCATCGACGGTGGTGTCGGTGCTCCCAGTTATGCTGATTTTTATGTTTGCCAACAAATATATTGTGAGAGGCTTTACACAATCTGGCATAAAATAGGAGGACGAATATGAGAGAAGAATATCCGCGTCCGGAGTTCGTCCGGGAGGAGTGGATGAACTTAAATGGCCGCTGGGCATTTGACTATGGCGATAAAAGGACTGAGATTGAAGTTCCCTTTGTGTGTCAGAGTGAGCTGAGCGGAATCGGAAAGAGAATTAAAGAAGATCGTGTGACATATGAACGGAAATTCAAGGTTTTGAGGGAATGGAAAGACCGACAAATACAGCTTCATTTCGGCGCGGTGGACTATCGATGCAGCGTATTTATCAACAATCGGTGCGTAGGGCATCATACAGGCGGACAAACTTCTTTTCAGTTTGATATTACCCGATATCTGAATTGGGAGGAGGAGAGTATCCGGGTGGAAGTGGTGGATCCGCTGCAAGATGAGAGTATTCCTAGAGGTAAGCAGTTCTGGGAAGAGGAGTCGAAATTTATCTGGTATACTCCAAGTACGGGGATTTGGCAGACCGTATGGCTAGAGCCGGTGGCAAAAACCAGCCTTAGCTGGATTCATTTTATTCCAGATATTGATGAGGGAACGGTAAAGATGGATTACCAGCTTTCTGAGAGTTCTGTTTTGCCTTGCCGGGTACATGTAAAGGTGCGTCTGGGGGAAAATGAGGTTTTTCATGGCAATATGTTATGTAACACGGCAAGGAACAGCTGGACAGTGGATATTTTTCGGAAAAAGGCAATGGAAGGCGCGTTTCATTTTACGGGAAACTATTGGAGTCCAGAGAATCCGATTTTGTATGATGTATTGGTCCAGGTAGATGACGGAATCACGGGAGAGCCAGTTGATTTTGTGAAATCTTATTTTGGTATGCGCAAGATTCATGTGGAAAACGGAAAGTTGTATCTGAACAATCAGCCATATTATCAGAAGCTGCTTCTGGATCAGGGGTATTGGAAAGAAGGGCTGGTGACAGCTCCCTCGGATCAGGACTATCAGGAAGATATCCGCAAGTCAAAGGCGATGGGGTTTAACGGTTGTCGGAAACATGAGAAGGTAGAGGATCCGCGATTTTTATATTGGGCGGATAAGATGGGATTTTTGGTGTGGGAGGCGATGGCAAGTTTCTGGTCCTATACTCCGCAAGCAGCAGAGGCGTTTGTTAAGGAATGGATGGAGGTTATCCATCGAGATTATAATCATCCCAGCATCATTGTGTGGGGAATGCTCAATGAGAGCTGGGGGGTGCCAAGAATTTACAGCAACCGACAACAGCAGGATTTCTCCCGTGCACTCTATTATCTGGCAAAAGGATTAGACGAGACCAGGCTGGTGATTTCCAATGACGGATGGGAGATGACAGAGACCGATATTTGTGCTTTTCATAGTTACAAACACGGAGAAAAAGAAGAATGGGAACAACATGATGTCTTTAAAGATGCATTGAAACGGATAGATACTTTGCACTTAGTAATGGAGAAGCTTTTATTTGCGAAGGGGAGCGAATACAAAGGACAGCCAGTGGTACTGACGGAGTGTGGAGGCATTACGCTCAAAAATGAGAAAATATCCGGGACATCGATGGAGGACGCGATTCGGCAGGAGGATAAGGAGTGGGGATATACTTCTGCTTCGAATGAGGATTTTCTGAATGAGTATGCCCGGATCGTGGGCGCTATTTATGATTCAGAATTGTTGAATGGGTTCTGTTACACACAACTGACAGATGTGGAGCAGGAGACGAACGGGCTTTTGACTAGTGATCACCGTTATAAGTTTGATCCGGAGGAGATTCGGAAGATTAATGAGCGGAAGAAATAAATTTTGACAATAAAAAAGTCATAAAAAATGGTGGTATTTGATATATATATAACAAATTTTGGGGATGGAAAACATAAATGAGCAGAGAAGCTGGCCAGAATTCGAGGGGAAATGGATTCAGGTCAGCTTTTTTTGTCGATTTTTTGCTGAATTGTGTGACAAAAAGTGAATTGTCAGTAGAAAAGAGTTGAAATATTTGTAAAATTTTTAACAATCAAAAAAATGGAAAGAATAGGCCGAAAAGTAGTGATAAAGTTGAAAAAAATCGTGAAAATACTTGATTATTTGGTGAAGATGTGCTAGTATAAGAACATAGTTAAATATCAATTCTTTGATGCAGAGAGCGAGAGAAGCGTCAGACAGCAGGAGCTACGGAATAGAAGTATGCCAAGGTCTGAGGTTTCTTTTTTTGTCTCAGAGGAAAGAATGTGGTAGGAAATGTAACAGAGAGGGGAACTGAACTGTTGCAAAAGGTAACCTGTTGATGTGGCGGGGATTTTTGCCACGGCACTATGCTGTCGGGAATGGCAGCAGAATGGAGAGGATTATGGTAAAGAATTTTGCTCACAGGGGGTATAGCGGCAAGTATCCGGAGAATACGCTGCTGGCGTTTCGTAAGGCTTTGGAGACGGAAGGCTGTGACGGAATCGAGCATGATGTTCATCTGACAAAGGATGGCGAAGTAGTCATTATCCATGATGAACGAATCGATCGTACTTGTGTGAACGGAAAAGGATTTGTTCGGGATTATACGCTAGAGGAATTAAGAAAGTTTGATGTGTCGTTCCGGTTTGCCGGGGAGTGCGAGCCGCAGAGGATACCGACACTGCGGGAATATTTTGAACTGGTCAAAGATTCTTCGCTGATTACGAACATTGAGTTGAAGACAGGGCTTTTTGAATATGAAGGGATTGAGCAGAAAGTATGGGATCTGATTCAGGAATACGACTTGAAAGATCGGATCATTATTTCTTCTTTTAATCATTTCAGTGTTTTGAGAATGAAGAAACTCTGCCCAGATATTAAATGTGGGCTATTGACAGAAACCTGGCTTTACAATGCCGGAAAATATACGAAGGAAACAGGCGCCGAGTGTCTGCATCCGATATACTTTAATATGACAGAAGAAGTGGTGGATGAGGTCAAGAGCCACGGAATTGAGATCAATACCTGGACGGTCAACGAAGAGAAAGATATTCGCACGATGATTCTTCGGGGAGTAGATTCTGTGATCGGTAACTTCCCAGAGCGGGTGACAAAGATTCGCAAGGAATTACAGGGCTGAGAGGACAGTGCAGGATTTGAGAAAGATAACAAGGGGAAAAAATATCCCTTTGAAATAAAAGGAGGTTACAAAATGAAAAAAACATTGAGTGTAGTACTTGCAGCAGCAATGTGTTTGTCTTTGGCAGGTTGCGGTGGCGGAAGTAAAAGCGAGGCTCCGGCAGCTCCGGCGGGAGGAGAAAAGTCAGAGAATGCTGGTGGGGAGGCGGCGGCTCCGGCAGATGATTATCATCTGGTATTGAAGCTGAGCCATGTATTTGCTCCCGAAGAGCAGTTGACCAAGACGATGGACTCTATCTGTAACAACATTAAAGAGAGAACGAATGGCGCCATTGAGATTCAGCATTTTCCGCAGGGACAGTTAGCTACCTATAAGGATGGCGTGGAACAGGTAGTCCGTGGTGCGGAATTTATCTCTGTAGAGGATCCTTCTTACTTGGGTGACTATGTTCCGGACTTTAACATTTTGGCAGGGCCGATGTTGGTGAAATCCTTTGATGAGTATGAGTATCTTCTGGAGAGTGATGAAGTGAAGGAGATGTTCAAGGCGGCAGAGGATAAGGGAATCAAGATTCTGAATATGGATTTCATTTTTGGATTTCGTAGTATGATGACCAATAAGGTAATCAACACTCCTGAGGATATGAAGGGCTTGAAGATTCGTACTCCGGGAAGCCAGCTGTATGTGGATACGTTGAATCATATGGGAGCAACGGCTACTCCTCTAGCCTTCTCTGAGACCATTTCTGCCGTACAGCAGGGTGTGGTGGACGGACTAGAAGGAACCATTGACGCTTATGCTACCAACGGGAGTGCTGAGGTTGCCAAGAACATGGCTCTGACCAAGCATTTGCTGGGGGTGTGCGGCGCTTACATCAGTGTGGATGTATGGAACAAGATCCCGGCAGAGTACCAGGAGATCATCCAGGAAGAGTTTAACAAAGGTGCAGAGCAGATGGTGAAGAATATTTCTGAGGGCGAGGCTGCTACCAGAGAGAAATTGGAAAAAGAGATGGGCATCACTTTCAATGAAGTAGACAGCGAGGCATTTGCTAAGACGGTTGAGCCGATCTACGCCAATATGAAGAACGTAACGCCAGGGCGTTATGAGAAATTCAAAGAGATTATTGCCGGAATGCCACAGTAATGTGTTGACACATCAGGCTGACTGGGAATCGTGATATCCGTCAAATGTATCATGGGCGGTTGTTGGGATGTTTTCCAGTAAGAGGAGGGGAGGAGCTGGCTCCTCCCCTCCTCTGCTGTAAAAGATCCGGCGAAAAGTGTTAGTAATGGAGCTGGCCGGATGGGAACCGATCGAGATCGGGTAGTGTGTACTTCTTGGTGAAGAGAGGGAAATAGATATGAACAAAACGGTTAAATTTATCTGGGAGCATTTTGAGGAGGTGCTGGCTGGGGCATTTATTGTGGTCACCACGGTGCTGGTTCTTGTAAATGTATTCCTTCGTTATTTTATGAATACGGGTCTTTACTGGAGTGAAGAGGTTGTTACCAGCTGCTTTGTTTGGAGTGTTTTTTTGGGGGCAGCTTCGGCATATAAAAGAGGAACCCATTTGGGAGTGGATATCTTAGTGGAGAAACTTCCTGCAGGAGCTCGGAATGTAGTACGGTTGCTGGTTCAGCTAGTGCTTTTGTTTACCAATGCTTACCTGCTTTATCTGAGTATAGTCTTTGTGCGTCTGTCTTACATAAAACCGACGGCTGTATTAGGCGTTTCTTCGGCCTGGGTGAGCGCTTCGTTGATTGTGGGTTTTGGGTTGATGACGCTTTATTCCGTGATGCACTTAATTACTTGCATCAAGGGAATGGCGGGCAAAGCAGATAATGGAAAGGGGGAAGTATAGATGGCATTTTTACCGGTTCTTGTAGTATTTATATTGTATTTTTCGGGAATTCCCATTGCCTATGCTCTGTTTGCCGCCACCCTGCTGTACTTCGGAGTGCTGAATACAGGTTCCCCTACGGATTTGATTTTGCAGAAATTTATTACTAGTACGCAGTCATTTCCGATGTTGGCGATTCCATTTTTTGTCATGGCAGGTTCTATCATGAACTATGCAGGTATCAGT